>PXAV01000102.1 GCA_003565715.1 Methanosarcinaceae archaeon | reverse complement strand
GTGAGCCATCATCGCAGAAAACAACAGCTGCATCAGCCATCCCAAAACTTATGGAGGGCCCAATTAGGCCAGATGAGGTACAAATGCCTGTTATTGAATCACAGGTATCCATTAAAAAGCCTATATTTTTCAATGGAGAATCTCCTGCATATATTCCTATTAATACAGGCCTGTCATTGATCATTGCAATGTCTCCTCCATTGTCAACAATTGCAAATCCTGCACCTTCTTTTTTCATGGCCTCAACAGCAAGTGAAGAGATGGTACCTGCAACGGCACTCATTGGTCCGATTCCAAGTTTTTTCCCTGCCCGCATCATTCTTCTTACTATATCCGGGTAACTACCATTTGTATCATAGGGCTCAAGGGTACTTTTAAAGTAAGGGTCATACAAAATATAGGATTCCAGCTCACTGCGATGAAGCTTTATGGCTTCCTTGGCAACCTCTATGTAATATGGGTCATCTGCCTGGATCGTTGTGATGGTTTCTTTTATCTGAAAATGCTCTTTCATAGGAATTCAGCTTATGGACAATGTTAAACTTCATTTGTTGTTGTTGCTAAGTGTGAGGGCATTATGGGGACACATAGTTATGCACATGCCACATTGTACACATTTTGAATCATCTATAGCTAAACTGAAGGCATCGTCAAGGGAGAATACCTTAGTAGGACAGATTGAAATACATGCACCACATTCAACACATTCGTTCTCGTCCCACTTAATAGGTGCATCAAGTTTTTTGATCACAGCTCCTTTGTTTGTCAGGGATTTGTAGAATAGTTCATACTTATCATCAGGTACATCAGCAACAACCTCACCATAGCTGCGGTCAAAATGTGCCTGTGATATGTTCAGAAGCACTCCGGTTTCCAGTATTGACTCTGCCAGTATAGGCTTTGATGTTATTTCACTGGATATTATGATCTTTATATTCATATTCAAGCCCTCCTTGCAAACAGTTTGCTTATATCATCACTGGTTATCATTCCCATGACATGTTTTCCTTTATCCAGGACAGGCATTGCAGAAACAGAGTTCTGGTCCATTCTCCTTGCAACAACTGCCACACTCTCATCTGAACTTGCCACTATGACCTTTCGTGTCATTATGTCTTCAACAAGATCGAATTTGTTCTGCGCAACAGCTTTTGATATATCCCAGGCCGTAAGAATACCCACCAATGTACTATCATCTGTTGTAACTACAGGAAGGTGGTTGAATGCTGTATCCATTATCGTTTTAGCAGCAGCATATACACTGGCATCTTTGCGGATAGTGACAACATTCACTGCCATGATGTCAGATACCTGAGCAATACCTGATGTTTGTTTCATAGGTTTTGCAGACACATCCTTTGGAAGTCTATCAACAGGCATTGAAACATAGAACTCTCCCCTTAAGATCCATTCCCTTAGCTGCGATGCTATCTCCCTTGATCGTTTAAAACTTGACAGGGATGACGTGGGTACTTCACAACCATCAATATCGATAGAACCGCTACGCAGTTCCTCATATGTCACCTCTCTTAAAGCAGGCCTGTCCCTGCTGGGAATTCCATAGTCAAGTATCTTTGTTTTTACATCACCATCAGTAACAGCAGTTGCCTGTGCAAGCTGCTCATTCAGTATGGGTATTGGAATGCCCATGCCTACGTAAAGAGAAGTACCATAACCATTGAAAGTGGCGGCACGTATATGATCTGGATTCATCATTTTCAGGTCACCCTGGACCATCAATGTCCCAAAACCTCCTCCTGAAGAGTGCTGAGTCCCCTGACCAACTATATATCCCTGGGTCCCTCCAATAAATATCCTTGTTCCTGTACCTATGGTCATGTAATCCGGATCATTGGAAAGAGGAGAGAGCACACCAGCGCCTGAATAAGTGACATTTCCAAAAGAAGGGAGCAAAGTGCCCATGTAAGTATGCATTGTATTTTTAGTACTGTTAGTTGCACAATTATATTTCTGGTAGGAGTTACGTGGGTTGAGCATAACTGCCTGGTTCATGTCCTCAAGGGTAAGATTCGTGTCAATTATCTTACGTGGGTAACAGTCCGTTCCATGGGACACAGCGTGGAGATTAACTGACTTCCCTCTGATGAGGTCTTCTATGACATGAGCACCACCATACTCCATACCCATTGATTCTGATAACTGTGTAGCACCAATAAAAGCATCTACAGCAGCCACGCCCGTGTAGGCTTCAACATCGTTTAGGAAGACTTTCTGCATCTTTATTGGAGGCTCTGAATGGCCAAAGTTCAACCAGACACCGGATGAACACATGGCTCCAAAAGTTCCTGTGGTCACCACATCTACTTCCTTTGCAGCGCCTTCTGCACCAAGCTCGCCCACAACATGGACCATTTCTTCAGCAGTGACTACATTTACGCTTCCATCTCTTATTTTATTGTTGATTTCATGGATTGTTTTTTTGACCATTCCTTATACCTCTGAACCATAAAATGTAATTTTTTAGACCATATATATTACTTGTGGTTATCCACTTGAAAACTAAACAATGGTTATATCACAATGCCTGGTCAACAAAGTTCCAACCCACATAGCAGCAAGTTATGGCAATGTTTCACCTATTTTATATGCTACTCGCTAATATTCAAAAATCAGCTGGAAGTTGAATGTCATTTTTATAATAGCGGATACAAAAAAACATATAAGTGAATAAAACCCGTCTCAATCGATGTCAACAGAGCGGGCAACACCAAGTTCCTTAACATTAATTATAACTTCAAGTACTCCATTACGATAGCTTGCTTTTGCGCTATCCGGATCTACAGTCGATGGCAACTCTATGTTTTGGGAATATGTACTTTCTTTGCCATTTGCATCAAGTTTTAATGATGTTTCAGTAACATCAAGGCTTATGTCCTCTTTGTTTATATCAGGAAGCTCTGCCATTACATGGATTTTCTCATCTATCTCAAAAATGTCTATCAATGGCTTTCTTTCATTCGTCATAAAGTGTTTTCCCGGGTATCCGGGATCATCATCCGCAAAGATATTCCCAAATTCTCTTATTTCGGTCTCTTCCCCTGGATGCCTGGATACTGAAAAACCATAGAAGAATGGCTGTTTATCAAATTGGTCGAGGTCAATACCGAATTTGTCCATTATGTGTTCCATGAGATCTTCGATATCAGTGAAATTATCATCATCAAAGAGTTCGTCAAAAAAACCTCGCTTTTTTCTTTTATCAGACATTGGTAAACACCACGTTGGTAGTAAATATCATTTGCACTATTAATCTTTTGGGAGGACAGTTTGTATTAAGGGGCATATCCTTTGGGCCATTTCAATGCAGGACATATACATATATGTATCTGTATATGCCCACTAAAAAGTACCTCACTGACCTATCAGGTTGGAGTAAGAAGGCCATCTTTTCAAACTGAACCATCAAATGGGATATGTAGCGTGGTAGGTCCCATAAGGGGAAATCAACACTTACAGAAAGAGAATGTCAAATCCATGGTCGTATAGAAAATGAATTAAGCAACTATATTGCAAAACAAATATCCACAGAGATATAAATACCGCTATTAATATCAAAAAAGCTGCATCAGATAAGTAAAATCCAATAAGCATCATAGAAACTAGAGGATGAGCCTGTGGACCTATGGACAATGGTTCAATGAATGAAGCAGGAAGCCACTCTACACATAGGTGGTAATTCACAGAACTTAATAACAGATAAAAGTTGCAGGTCTGAAGGAAAAATATATACTGTATAGTGTGTAGTATAGAAAATGAATTAAGCAACTATATTCTGACAACATTACACAGCTTTGTTTGTCAGCTACTTCAGGGAGGATTAATGGATATGGATTATGATGTAATTATTATCGGTACTGGTGTTGCAGGTTCTTCTGTTGCATACAAGCTAAAAGGCTCAGGAATGAGTGTAGCTGTTGTAGACAAGGACAGATATGGGGGAACCTGTGCTTTTCATGGTTGCGTTCCAAAAAAAATACTCAGTGGTATATCTGAGATTGTAGATGCTGGTAACAGGATGGTAGGTAACGGTGTCAGGGAAGTCTCTTCTATGGATTGGACTGAAGCTGTTCGTTTTAAGGATGAGCTGGTGCATTTTCTTACAAGTACAAAAGAAAAGGCGTTCCAGGAGGCAGGTATAGATACCTATCACGGTATTGCAACTTTTAATGGCAAAAATTCCATTCTTATTGATGGAAAGGTCATATCTGCAAAGTATATTGTTGTAGCCGTGGGTTCAAGACCAGCAACTGTTAACATAAATGGAGCATTTCATCTTACAACAAGTGATGAGTTCCTTGATATGACAACCCTTCCAAAAAGGATAATCTTTGCAGGCGGAGGTTACATATCTTTCGAATTTGCACATATGGCATCAAGGGCAGGGTGTGATGTGCTTGTTGTTCACAGGGGGGAACAGGTTCTTAAGAACTTTGACCCTGATATTGTGAAAATGCTGGTAGAAGCATCTGAAATTGAAGGTATCAGGGTAATTACCGGCCAGGAAATTAGATCTATACAGAACAATGATGGGTCACTGATGATCCATGCCTATGACAGCAAAAATGGGAATGAGAATGTATATGAATGTGACATGGTGGTCCATGGGCTTGGACGGGTCCCTGCAATAGACGAACTTAAATCAGAGGTTGCAGGGGTTGAGGTAAAACAGGGTGGTGTTGCAGTGAACGAATTCCTCCAAAGTGTTTCTAATCCAATTGTCTATGCAGCAGGTGATTGTATCATACCGGGACCTGCACTCACTCCTACAGCCAGTCTTCAGGCAAATGTGGTGGTTTCCAATATTCTAAATGGCAATCAAAAGACAGCCTATTACAGTGATATTGCATCTGCAGTGTTCACAGTACCTCCAATAGCATCTGTAGGGATGATGGAAAAGGACGTAAAGAACGATCACTATGTGCTTTTCAATGATATGGGCCAGTTCTACTCTGTAAAAAGAACAAAACTTACAAAGGCAGCATCTAAGGTTATAATTGAAAAAGAAACCAAAAAGATCTCAGGGGCACATATTATAGGACCGGATGCACAGGATACCATCAATATATTTGCACTTGCTATTAAGGCTGGGCTGACCACAGACCAGGTCAAAAATGCCATGTATGCCTATCCTTCAAGCAGCTATGATGTAAGATATATGCTCAAATAGGAAAATTGATACTGAAACGAGTCAAATACTACCGGTTAGGACCGGTGGTATCCCTGCTTTGATCTTATGAAAGACCATGCCATTCAGGCATATTCTACTTTTTATGATATGCTCCTTTATTTTTTATCAAATGACCTTATACGCAGTGATAGCACAAAAACAATGTATATTATAATTACAGGCACAAAAAATGCCTTTGCTCCCATCAGCTCATAGGCTATACCTCCTCCTACCAGTCCAAGGATACTTGCAAGGCTCATGAAGCTTCCTGAAATGCCATGGACAAGTCCCTGTTTCTCCTTACCTGCAAGCTTTGAAAGTATGGACTGTAGGGATGGCCACATAAGGCCATTTCCCAGTGCAAAGAGAACTGCTGCTACATATGCCATCCTTGTTTCAGTTGAGACAAGAAATATAAAACTGGTTGCAAGTATAAAGCTGCCTGCGATAATAAGGTAAGTATCAGGAACCTTCTTTGATATTTTTGTGAGTACTGGTCCTTCCACAAGCACAAGCATTATGCTCAGGAATGAAAAAAATAATCCCAGCTCTGCGATGGTCCATTCCAGCTTATTTGCTGCATGTACTGGAAAGGCTACATAGAATGAATTAAAAGCAAGGAAGATCAGGAAATATATAAAAAAAATGTAAGGTATGTGCCTGATATTCATAATATCTGCAAGCTTCTGTTTTTGTAGTGGGCTTAAATCTTTATCCTCTACAGTTCTGCAAGATATGGATGTAAGTTTACCCGGAATACTTTCGTCTTGTATGTACTGGCGTGACTCCGGCAGGTAATAGGCTATAAGAACTGTGCCTGCAATGGAGATCAGTATAGCGGCAAGTACCGGTAGTACTTCTCCGTAGATGGTCGTGCTCAATATTCCTGCAATAGCAGGCCCCATTATGAAACCAAGGTTAGTTGAGACTGCCATCTTTCCATAATTACTGCTTCTGTCCTTATCATCTGTTATGTCAGCTATATATGCATTTGAGACCGAAACATTACCACCGGTCAGCCCATCAAGCCCTCTTGCTATGAACAGCATTATTAGGGGTACAGTTATCACAAAACTTCCTATGATTTTGGAATCAATATCTTTCAGTGCAATAACAGGTATAAGGAGTGCAATAAAGAAAATGATCCATGAGAAAAGGGTTCCAAGCTGGCTTATAAAAAGTATCTTCTTTCTCCCGGATCTATCAGACATCTTTCCAAGCAATGGAGCTCCTATCAACTGAAAAGCAGGATACATTGATACTATTACACCGTATATTATAGCATTGCCGCCAAATCTCTCAACGAGGAAAATAAGGAATGGCAGAACTAGACTTATTCCCATTGTCCCTATAAAATTAATGAGGAGGAGTGGATAGATAGGTATCTTCTCTTCTGTCTTCCTTTCTGTTGCATTTACTGCCATTTGTATCAAGGTTCTTGTTTAGGCTAATATTTTATTCTTTTGTAATTTTAGGAGAATGCAAAAATTTAATCTTGATTATGATATTTATGAGATATCATGGATGAATTATATCTTAGGGATTGTTATCTCCGTGAGTTCTCTGCAAAAGTGGAAAATATTAAAGATGACAGATTTGTTGTGCTTGACAGAACAGCCTTCTATCCCGATTCAGGAGGTCAACCTCATGATACCGGTCTTATTGTTAAAGAAAATGGTGAGAAGTTCCATGTTTCTTATGTGAGGAAGGTTGACGGTGTTATAAGCCATGAGGTCACAAAAGAGGGTCTTAAGGCAGGGGACAGGGTAAAAGGTATTATTGACTGGGAAAGAAGATTCATATTCATGCAATATCATACTGCATGCCACATACTTACTGCTGTCATACACAATGAGACAGGAGCTAAGATATCAGGCAATCAGCTTGGTGAGGTTCGGACAAGGGTCGATTTTAACCTTGAAGACTTTGACAGAGAGCAGATAGGTTCCTATGAGTCAAAGGTAAATGAGATAATAGATAGCAATATACCTGTAAGTATTGATATACTGCCACGGGAGGATGCATTGGGCATACCTTCTGTAGTGAAGCTCCTTGAAGCGTTCCCTCCGGAGCTATCACAGATAAGGATCATAAACATCCAGGGAATTGATATGCAGGCATGTGGGGGAACCCACATAGCAAACACAGGTGAAATCCCTCACATAGAGATGATCAAGGCTGAGAACAAAGGCAGGAATAATAGGAGAATTTATTTCAGTTTCAGGGATCGGTTGTGAGTTCCTCTATGTACGGTATTATCCTGCGGCAGACAAATATAAAAGATATGATTGTATTAATGTGATAAATCATAAAAAGTAAAATGTATGATTTATTATGTTCACATTTATCGGAGATATACAAAATGAAGGTATTAGTAAGTGATCCATTATCAGAACAGGGCCTAACATTACTTAAGGAGCATTTCACAGTTGATCTGCTTACGGGGCTTTCTGAAGATGATCTCATAGAGAAGATGCCAGAATACGATGCGCTTGTTATAAGGAGCGGGACTCAGGTCACAAGTAAGGTTATAGAGGCATCCATTAATATGAAGATAATAGGAAGAGCTGGAGTTGGTGTTGATAATGTGGATGTTGAGGCGGCAACTCAAAAAGGGATCATAGTTGTTAACGCTCCTGAAGGGAATATGCTCTCTGCAGCAGAGCACACCATAGCAATGATGATGTCATTAGCAAGGAACATTCCACAGGCAAATGAATCACTCAAGTCCAAAAAATGGGAGCGCAGCAAGTTCATGGGTGTTGAGGTCAATGGGAAGACCCTTGGTGTTATAGGACTTGGACGCATTGGGGCCGAAGTCGCAAAAAGGGCCCAGGGGCTTAACATGGTGGTTTTAGCCTATGACCCATTTGTTTCTGATGAGAGGGCTAAGGAAATGGGTGTTAGGATGATGTCTGTTCGTGATATTGTAAAAGTAGCAGATTTCATTACAGTGCACACACCCCTGACAAAAGAGACCAGGAACATAATCGATGCTGAAGAGTTCTCTTTGATGAAGCGTAATGCAAGGATCATCAATTGTGCTCGTGGAGGTATAATAAATGAAGATGCACTTGCACATGCACTGAACAATGATATTATCGCTGGTGCGGCAATTGATGTTTTTGTAAAGGAGCCTCCATTTGAAAGCTCTCTTCTTGACTGTAAGAACCTTATCGCTACCCCGCATCTTGGAGCCTCGACCGAGGAAGCGCAGGTAAATGTGGCTGTCTCTGTTGCTGAAGAAGTTGTCTCTGTGCTTCAGGGAGGAGCAGCTAAGAATGCTATCAATATACCATCTGTCAAACCTGAACTTATGACAATGCTTGCACCATACATCAAGCTGGCTGAAACAATGAGCAACGCCTGTGCTCAACTCCTTGGAAAGAACTATGAGAAGATCGGGATATCATATTACGGCGATATTGCTGAAAAGGACACCCGACCGGTGACAGTTGCTGCTGTAAAAGGCATGCTCCAGGTGGCACTGGGTTCAGCTGTGAACTATGTCAATGCCAACTCACTTGCCAAGTCAAGGCAAGTGGAGGTAGTTGAAAGTAAATCTGAGAGCAAAGAGGAGTTCAGTTCCACGATCATGGTGCAAATAACAATTGGTCAGGAAAAGGCGTCCATGGTAGGCACAGTAATTGGTGGTAAGGGAAAGATAATCAGGATAAATCAGGAGCAAGTTGATATCATACCTTCAGGATATATGATAGTTGCAAAACATATCAATAAGCCAAATGTTATTGGTCCATGCTGCATCCTTCTTGGTAAGAACAATATCAATATATCTGGAATGCAGGTGGGGAGGGCTTCAATAGGCGGTACCACTATAATGGCACTTAACGTAGATTCTGAGGTCCCTGATCCGATATTGGAAGAAATGCGCTCAGTAGAAGGAATAATCGATGCCAAGCTCATAAAGCTTTGAGGTTGGAAAATAAAATCAGAAGTGAACATTTGATAAATAGTAAAAAAGGATGGTAGCATTAAAGATGATGAGAAAACGCATATATCATCGTTTCCCACATAGAAATGTGGATTTTGAACAGAAATATCGCTATCATTCAGATCTTCCATTCTTTGTAAAAGTAATGGCAAATATGGATGGTAAGTTTGGTATGTTCGTCACAGAATCCGTAACTAAGAGAGGCCATCGCATACAGTCCAAACGAGAGATAAGTGTTGAGGTTGTAACCAACGGTATAGATTTTTCTCCGCTTAGCTATGATACTGTAGATGAAGTGCTTGATTCCCTTGAAAAAGAAGGGATAATAGACTTCCGTGTAAATCTGAGGTACAGTTATCTTGATGGGAAATATAACCGTGTTCCATTCAAGGGCGATGTATACCTTGTTAGATCTATAATAGAAAACGAACTACTTGTCCTTCAGATAATCCATATGGACGGTCCAATGAGAACAGAATGTGGAAGACTTGCAGATACTATTATAGATGAGCTTCGCAGAGGTTCATGATGGATGAATTGATGCTTGTTGCAGCAACACCCTTTAAAAGGAGCAATAAACATTCTCTTTCTATAAAGGATTTTGAATTTTTTCTCTCGTTCGATCTTAAATGGATGGCACCTGATCTTGCATCCAGGTACAGGGACAGGGCTATTGGAGCCCAGCTGCTGAGACTTGAAGGTTCTGAACTTGTACCTGCGTTTGATGTAAATAAAGTGGAGATACCTCATGGTTTTAAGCCCGATCTGTCAATGCTTGAAGAGAGATCGGTCATTGAGGACATAATAGCAAATATTGTCGCACACAGTGGTCTGAACGTGCGGGACACAACAGCTCTTATAAATAAAAAGCAGGAACAACTAGGAGAGCTTGTGGACATAGAGGTTGCTGGTCTGCTTACTGCAAAAGAGCTTGGGTGTAATATAGATGAACTATATGACAGGGTTTACAACATGTTCTTTTGGATAGATGATAAAAACACATAATCTTTATGTACTATTAATGTTATTCAAACAGCAGTCTGATAGTACAGACACTAATGCTCTTACTTATCTAACACCTTACGGATGTTCGAACGCATCTTGATGCGTGAGTGAGACATAATCTTGCGGAGGAACATTATGAGCAAGAAGACAAATGTAAAGATAGAAAGAAAGACAAACCCGCGCACTCCTGTGCTTATTGAGATACTTAAGGAAGAGTCACGTCTAAACGAGGTCGCTATCTGGAGAGATGTGGCCAAGAGGCTGGAAAACCCTGGAAGAAATTATGCACAGGTAAATCTTAGTAAGATAAACAGGTATGCAAAGGATGGAGAGACCGTTCTTATTGCAGGCAAGGTACTTGGCTCCGGCCTTCTTGATAAAGCTGTCACAGTTGCAGCATACAACTTCAGTATCACTGCGATGGAAAAGATAAAAGGTCTTGGTGGCAAGTGCCTGACCATTGAACAGATAATGGAAGAAAATCCCAAGGGCTCAGGGATAAAGATCTTACAGTAGGTGCAGAAGATGACAATTATCGATGCAGAAGGACTTATTCTGGGCAGGCTTTCAAGTGCTGTGGCAAAGAAACTGCTCGCAGGCGAGAAGATAGATATCATCAATGCTGAAAAAGCAGTGATATCCGGATCAAAATATACTACATTAAGAGAGTATGAAGAGACCCTTAAGAGGGGTAAGACAGAGTTTGGACCATATTTCCCAAAAAGACCTGAACGTATCCTCAAAAGAACTGTAAGGGGCATGCTTCCTTACAAACGTGCAAGGGGTAGGGATGCAATGTCCCGTCTGAAAGTTCATGTTGGTTCTCCTATGGAATTCAGTGGTCAGGAAACAATCAAGATATCTGAGGCAAGCATGGACCGCCTAAGCTCAAACAAATACCTCAAACTTGGTGATGTCAGTAAGAAACTGGGTTCTAGGTTCTAAGAAGGAGGAATATTATCATGTCCGTTAAAGTTGTAACTTCATCAGGTAAAAAAAAGACAGCCATTGCCCGTTCAACAGTTAAGAAGGGAAAAGGTAAGATCCGCATAAACAAAAAGCCACTTGAGATATATGAACCAGAATTTGCAAGGCTTAAGATACTAGAAGCTGTTATGCTTTCTGGAGATGTGGCTGAAGGTGTTGACATAGATGTTGTGGTCAGCGGTGGTGGCATAATAGGCCAGGCAAATGCTGCAAGAACTGCAATTGCCAGGGGTATCGTTGACTGGTCAAATGACACAAATCTCAGGGACACATACATGTTATATGACCGTAATCTCCTGGTAAACGATTCCAGGCAGAAGGAAACCAAGAAGTTTGGTGGACCCGGTGCACGTGCCAAATATCAGAAGTCATACAGGTAGGCAATGAAATATGTTACCAGTTCGATGTTTCAGTTGTGGAAAAGTAGTCTCAAACTGCTGGGATGAATATAAACAGCGTGTAAACGAAGGTGAGGACCCCGCAGCAGTCCTAGATGATCTTGGTGTCATACGCTATTGTTGTCGAAGGATAATCCTTTCACACGTCGAGCTAGTAGATACGCTTGCTCCGTACCAGTAAGGGACCGTAGGGTAGCTTGGTCCATCCTTCGGCGTTCGGGACATATGTATCTATGTGCGAAAGACGCCGGAACCTGAGTTCAAATCTCAGCGGTCCCATCCTTTATGGAGGGACTGGTCAGGAACAGATTACAACCACATTCGGAGGGATTCCGGATAAAATTCATTTATCAAGGTTATCATTGACCGCATTAATGGCTACACACAGAAACACTTTTTGAAAACAATAGGGGTAGCTGTAAATAAATGAGCTATTGATATTTCATGTGATTTTACCAGGTGATCTATTGTCCACAGAATACTATACCAAGTATGAAAAGGCGAGAATCGTTGGTGCACGCGCACTGCAGATCTCAATGGGAGCTCCGGTGCTTACCGATGATCAAAGCATGAGCTCATTATATCTTGCCATAAAGGAATTCGAATTGGGGGTTATCCCCATCACAGTTAAAAGGAAGACAAATATTTAGGTGATCCAATGGAAGTAACAGAGGAATCTACAATTAATGAAACTGAAAACAGTACTATGAACGATGATACAGGCACAGCTAGTGAAGATATAAAAGCAACATCTCTTGTTCCAATTGATGAGTATCTTGCAGCAGGTGTGCATATAGGTACACAGCAAAAGACACAGAACATGATGAAGTTTGTCTATCGCGTCAGGACCGATGGACTTTATGTGTTGGACATACAGGCAACTGATGAAAGGATAAAGCTTGCAGCGTCATTCCTGTCTAAGTATGATCCACAAAGGATCCTTGTGGTCTCCGCAAGACAATATGGTCAGTTCCCTGCAAAGATGTTCGCAAAATCGATCGGTGCAAAATCAATGGTTGGAAGGTTCATTCCTGGTCTCCTTACTAATCCCAAGATCGAGAACTTCTATGAACCAGATGTTGTGATTGTAACTGATCCTTCTGGGGATGCACAGGTTATCCAGGAAACTGTAAATGTTGGGGTACCTGTTGTGGCTTTGTGTGATACCAACAACATGACTTCCAATGTGGACTTTGTCATACCAACAAATAACAAAGGAAGAAAAGCTCTTTCCCTTGTCTACTGGCTTCTTGCAAAAGAGATCGCAAAATCAAATGATTCAATGTTCACATATGAACTTGAAGATTTTGAAATAGGTGTATGAACTGGGATCTTTGCTTGAAGCATACTACATATATCAAAAACCCTTATAGGATAATGGGGTGATCAGTAGTATGAGACAAACAACTGTTGCAGGTCAGTTCTATCCGCTAAATCCGAAGAGTCTAAAGAAGGAACTTGGAAGGTGCTTCAAAGATAAGGCCATCTCTGAGCGGCCAATTCTTGGAGCTGTTGTTCCACACGCCGGATACATTTATTCTGGTGAGGTTGCAGCACATGCATATGCTCTGTTCCCCAGAGCAGATACATATGTTATTTTCGGACCCAACCATACAGGTTACGGTTCTGCAGTTGCAATGTCACAGGATACATGGACCACTCCCCTTGGAGTTGTTGAAACGGACAGGGATCTTGGAAAGCAGCTTGCAGGAACCATTATAGACTCTGATGAGCTTGCTCACCATTTCGAACATTCAATTGAAGTACAGATACCTTTTTTGCAACACAGGTTTGGCAACAATTTCAAGATACTTCCTATATGCATGGGTCTCCAGGATGAGGAGACTGCTGTTGAGGTAGGTAAAGAAGTTGCCAGAGTGGCCCTGGCTTCAGGAAAGAAAGTGATGTTTGTTGCATCAAGTGATTTCACTCATTACAGGTCTGCCAGTGTTGCCATGGACAACGATCGCTATCTAATTGAACCGGTACTTATGCT
>PXAV01000134.1 GCA_003565715.1 Methanosarcinaceae archaeon | reverse complement strand
ATTGAACACAATCAAATAGATGTGTTATTATATGCTATATAATACATACATATATTGTTTTATGCTTTTGTCTTAATTTTTCAATACCAAAATAAATAAATAAATAAATAACCGTAAATAAATAACCGTAAATAAATAAACATGAATAAAAATAAAGTAATATATAATCAATCAATCAATCAATCAATCAATCAATCAATCAATCAATTATATCCTTCACCTTGTCAAAGATACCTTTACCGCCTTTTGAACCTTTGACGACTGGTGCTTCTGTTTCCTGGAACTTCCTGAGGAGCTCTTTCTGATCCCCTGTGAGCTTTGTGGGGGTTTTTACTATGAGCTTGACCAGCTGGTCACCATTTGAATGACCATGAAGATGTGGCATGCCTTTGCCTTTCAGGCGCAGTATGGAATGAGTCTGGGTTCCGGGTTTGATGGTCATCTTTACTTTGCCATGAAGAGTCGGGACCGTTATCCCACCACCCAGCGCTGCCATAGTGAAAGAAATGGGTTGCTCATAGATTATATCATCTCCCACACGCTGGAATTGATCATTTTGTTCTACATGTATAACCACATAGAGATCACCAGATGGAGCACCAGGACTTCCTTGCTCACCTTCACCCCTTATCTTAAGGCGAAGTCCGTTATCCGCGCCTTTTGGAACCTTCACTGATATCTTGCGAACTTTTTTCTGCTTACCCGTGCCTTTACAGGCAGGGCATGGGTCTTCAATGAATTCACCCCGTCCATGACAGGTACTGCATGTACTGGTTGACATAAATCTTCCAAAAGGTGTATTACGTACCTGTGTCACCTGTCCGGATCCCTGGCATGTAGAACATCTTTTTGGACTTGTACCTGGTTTTGCCCCTGTACCGCTGCATGATTCACAATTCTCTGCCCTTGGTACATTGATAGTTGTATCAAATCCAGAGGCTGCCTGCTCAAGAGTAACTGTCATGTCATAGCGAAGATCTGACCCACGGGATGGACCTTGTCTCCTTTGTCCACCACCAAAGCCGCCGAAACCTCCAAAGCCACCGAATATACTACCAAGTATATCCCCAAGATCTTCAAAGCCGCCAAAATCAGCATTCCTGAAGATATCTTCCTGAGTATAGCGTCCATCAATGCCTGCATGACCAAAGCGATCATATTGCTCTCTCTTCTCAGGATCTGAAAGCACTGCATATGCTTCAGACATCTCCTTGAACTTGTCGGCAGCATCTTCGTCCTTGTTCTTGTCAGGGTGGTATTTTAATGCAAGCTTTCTGTAAGCTTTTTTTATCTCTGACTCTGTGGCGTCCTTGGATAGATCCAGTATTTCGTAATAATCACGTGTTGTGGACATGGATGATTCCTGTGTTCCTCTGTGTGCTTTAATATAATAGAATCCGGATAGTAAGATACTCTAATAGTTAAAGTATCTTACCTGCCGGCTATTATCCATATTCTTACTTTTTGTCGTCATCCACGACTTCATAGTCGGCATCTACAATGGTATCTTCATCTGATTCTGATGATCCGGTTTCTTCTTCAGAAGCAGCAGCAGCAGCTTCTTCCTGAGCCTTCTGATACATTGCCGAGGATACATCATAGACAGCTGTCTGTAGAGCTTCGGTCTTTGACTTGATGTCCTCTATATCGTCGCCTTCAAGAGCGGTCTTAAGGGCACCTATTGCATCCTCAACCTTGGACTTCTGTTCAGGGGTTGCTATGTCCTCAGCTTCCTTAAGGGTCTTCTCTGCTGCATTCACAAGGGATTCAGCTGTGTTCTTTACTTCTACCTCTTCCTTGCGCTTCTTATCCTCTTCAGCATGCAATTCAGCATCCTTGATCATCTTTTCGATCTCATCATCTGATAGACCGCCTGGTTTCTGGATTGATATGGACTGCTCTTTGCCAGTGCCTTTATCCTTTGCAGTTACATGAAGGATACCATTTGCATCTATGTCAAAGGTAACCTCTATCTGAGGCATTCCCCTTGGTGCAGGAGGTATACCATCCAAAGTGAACTTTCCAAGGGTCTTGTTAGCAGATGCTACGCCTCTTTCACCCTGAAGTACATGTATCTCTACAGATGGTTGATTATCAGCTGCAGTAGAGAATATCTGGCTCTTTTTTGTCGGTATGGTGGTATTTCGCTCGATAAGGGGGGTCGATACACCACCAAGTGTTTCAATACCCAGTGTAAGTGGATTTACATCAAGCAGTAGAACATCGTCCACTTCGCCACCAAGTACCCCTGCCTGGATAGCTGCACCAATAGCTACAGCTTCATCAGGATTGATATTCTTGTATGGGTCTTTACTTGTTGCCTTCTTCACAGCCTCTACAACTGCAGGTATCCTTGTGGACCCGCCTACAAGAAGCACTCTGTCTATATCCTTTGCACTAAGCTTAGAATCCTTAATTGCCTGGTTCACTGATACCATTGTCCGATCAAGCAGATCAGATGTCATCTTCTCAAACTGTGGCCTTGTAAGATCAATGTCAATATGTTTTGGCTGTCCGTTTGAATCAGCTGTTATGAAAGGCAGGTTGATGTTGGTACTGGTAACACCGGAAAGCTCGATCTTTGCCTTCTCAGCAGCATCCTTAAGACGCTGAAGTGCTGCCTTATCCTTTGAAAGGTCAATGCCCTCATTCTTTCTGAACTCATCTATCAGGAAGTTCACTACCCTCTGATCAAAGTCATCTCCACCAAGTTTGGTGTCACCGCTTGTAGACAGAACTTCGAACACACCGCCACCTAGCTCAAGGATGGACACATCAAAGGTACCTCCTCCAAGATCATATATAAGGATCCTGTGATCCTCTTCATCCCTGTCAAGTCCATATGCAAGAGATGCTGCGGTTGGTTCATTGATTATCCTCATTACCTCAAGGCCAGCAATAGTACCAGCATCCTTTGTTGCCTGCCTTTGAGAGTCATTGAAATATGCAGGCACTGTAATTACTGCCTGTGTGATACTCTCTCCAAGGTAGGACTCTGCATCTTCCTTCATCTTACGAAGGATCATTGCAGATACTTCCTGGGGAGAATACTCCTTACCATTGAGAGTTACCATATAGTCAGACTCTCCAATGTGTCTTTTTATGGAGCTGACTGTGTTATCAGCATTTGTTATCATTTGCCGTTTGGCAACCTGGCCTACAAGCTTTTCTCCCTTCTTAGAGAAACCCACAACAGAGGGTGTAGTCCTTCCACCCTCAGCATTGGGGATTATCGTAGGTTCCCCACCTTCTATAACAGCCATACAGGAATTAGTAGTTCCAAGATCTATTCCCAATATCTTTCCCATGTTATTACCTCGTGTATGAATAAGTTGTAACTTTATATTTATCATCTAATTTTATCTATCTATCTTTACTATCATAAAGACATGTAATGTCTGAATGGAGAACATTTCGATTATCAGTTGTTTTCCTCATTACCTTCCGGCTTTTTGGATACCGCCACCATAGCAGGCCTTATGACCTTTGTATGCAGACAATACCCCGGTTTACAAACATCAACCACTGTGTTCTCTTCGTGTTCAGGATGATCCACATGCATCATCGCTTCATGAAGATTGGGATCGAATTCTGTTCCCACACATTCCATCTTTTGAAGACCTTGCTTCTCAAGGATTGAGGCAAACTGTTTAAAGACCATTTCCACGCCTTTTATTACAGATTCCACATCATTGGTCTTCTTTGCAGATTCAAGTGCACGCTCGAAGTTATCATAGACCTCCAGAAGTTCCATGATCAATTGCTCTACTGCGAACTTACGATATTCTTCCCTTTCACGTGCAGTTCTTTTCCTGAAGTTATCAAATTCTGCAGTAAGTCGCAAAAGTTTATTCTGAAGCTGTGCAATCTCATCCTCTAAAGCAATCTCATCCTCTAAAGGACTTTGTGCGTCAGTTGATCCTTCTACGTTATTCGATCCTAAATCATCGCTTTTCTCTGAACCATCAGCCATTCTAAATGTCTCCGCATATTTTGTGAGCGGTTATGTGCATTGACATGTGATTGTTTGTAGTTCTATAAATAATTATTGGTTTTTTAGCTTGTTTGGAAAAAAATAGAAATAGAAAAACAAGATAGAATGTCCATCGTTTATGAATGCATCTATCAAAAGGCTTTTGTGAAACGGTGTTGCAAAAACCTGATCAGGAACATACTGGCTATCATACATACTGCAAGTGCAGATATAACCTGTTCCCAGTCGATCTCAGATATACCAAGCTCCAGTGCATATATCACACCACTTAGAAATGCAGTTGCAGAAAACGTTGCAGTCAGTGCTGCTATCGCCCCTCCTACAAGGGAGCCCATATAGTCAGCACCCCTTGATTCAAAGAACACAGAACCTGCTATGAATATAACGGCAAAAAAAAGCAGCATCAAAGCAATTGGAACAGGTATTGACCCGCTTTGTGACATGCTCATCAACCCAAAGGCAATACCGACCATAAAAACTGCCATTGTAGTAGAAACTGCAAGTGCCTGAACAAAGGGGTTTTCAGTATTTAGATCCATATTCATCCCATCCCTTAATCAGTGATCATAGTATATATTTATTGTTAATATAATGAAAAAAGAATACATATAAAAACCCATCATAAAAAGTAGCACAATGACAAAGGATTTATCAAATAGTGCACTAGCATGCAACATGAAGATACTTCTTGCAGAATATGCAGTGGGTACAGGCCTTGAAGGTTCTTTGCTCGTAGAAGGGAGAGCAATGCTAAGAGCGCTCACCGACAGTTTCAGTCGCCTTGGCCACAATGTTATCTATCTCACTGCAGGAAGCAAGCTCAGTAACGGAAAAGGTGTTCTTAGTTCTGAGAAGACATTTGAACAAAGACTGGAAATGGTCGCAAGGGAATGTGATGCAGGCCTTGTAATAGGACCTGATGATATCCTTGGGAAACTTACAGATATAGTAGAAAAAAATACTGTTAATCTGGGATGTACTGCAGAGTCTGTGAAAACATGTGCAGATAAACTGCTTTGCACAAACATGCTTACCCATGAAAACATCGATGTTCCGGCAATTGCCACTTCTGACTTTAATGGAAGAGTTGTCATCAAACCAAGGTTTGGATGCGCATCTGAAGGAGTCAGAATGATGGAACATGCCATAAAAGACCTACCATTGTATGAAACAGAAAACTATATTGCCACAGAATATATAGAAGGAGAACAACTTAGTGTGAGCCTTGTTTGTGGAAAAAGAACTGTGGTACTCAGTCTGAACAAGCAGCTCATAGATATAACTGACAGAAACGGCGATATCCTGTTTGATTACATAGGTAACAAGGTCCCATATAAAGCAGAATATGAAGACGAGATATTCCAGGTAGCAAAAAGAACAGCGGAAATACTTGGATGTAATGGATATGTAGGTATTGATGTCGTCTACAGTGACAGACCTTATGTCATAGATGTAAATCCCAGACCTACAACAGCTATATTTGGACTTGTGAGAACCCTTAAATGTGAGATTGCCGAATTACTACTTATGAATATATTTGGAGAACTTCCCGTGTCTGTGTGCCTTGAAGGAGAATGCACTTTCACCAAAGATGATATAGAGGACATCATATGAGAATAATAGGTATAGATATCGGTGGTGCCAATACTAAGCTGGCTTCTTCCGACGGAGAGATCATCGAGCTGCACTATATACCACTGTGGAAAGATACAACATTACCTGTCTCCCTGGAAGATATTGCCCAGGAACTTGAGCCAGACATGGTCAGTGTGGCAATGACAGGGGAACTTGCAGATTGTTTTGAGGATAAGGTCCAGGGAATAGATTTTATAATGCGATCTGTAAAGAACGCGTTTAAGTCTAAAGTGATGTACATTGACAACAGCGGCAACCTCTGTGAAGAACCGGAGAATTTAAGGGACCTTGCAGCAGCAAACTGGGCAGCATCAACAAGACTGATAGGCTCAGAGCTTGGTGATTGTATCTTCGTTGATGTTGGAAGTACCACCAGCGATATAATCCCTATCAAAGATGGAAAACATATGGCAGGTCTTACCGATTTCTCAAGACTTGTCCGTAGTGAACTTTTCTATGCAGGAGCACTAAGAACAAACATTGCATACTTGCTGGACAAAGTAAAAGTTACAAAAGGAGAGTCAAATATCGCATCTGAGCTATTCTCAACAACTGCAGATGTATACCTGCTGCTTGGGGATATAGAGGAAGATCTTTACACATGCGAGACAGCCGATGGTTCAGGAAAGAGCAAAGGTGATGCCATGAGAAGATTGGCACGTGTTGTATGTGCTGACCTGACAGAGATCTCGGCTGAAGAGATATACAGCATTGCACTTCAGGCAAAGGAAAGACAGATAGAACTCTTAACTGCCTCGATAAAAACAGTCGCCCAAAGGAATGGGCTTGAAAGAATCGTTTCTGCAGGTATTGGGGAGTTCCTAATCAAAGAAGCAGCTGAAAGGCTTGGTTTTGAATGTATATCGGTTTCCGGAAGATGGGGGGCAGATGTTTCAAAGGTATTCCCTGCATATGCAGCCGCGAAGATATTGGAAGACGAGATAACTACATGCACAAAACGCGACTATCCAAGTTAATTTTAAACACATATAAAGATAAACATATCAAGACATATATATCGCAGATTATAGGAATAGTTGACTATGAAAGCAGTTGTGAAGATCGGAGGTAGTCTCATAAAGAACGCACCCTCTATTATCAAAAATCTACAGAGACATTTTGACGGGAGCAAAGGAGACAGGATACTGATAGTACCAGGTGGCGGGGTTTTTGTAGCTTCGATAAAGAAGATATGCAGCAGGTATTCAATAAAAAGTGATGCATCACACTGGATGGCTGTCCTTTCGATGCAACAATATGCTTACTACATGATAGACAAGACTGGTGTGAATTCAACAGATAGCATAAATGATTTTCCAGTGGGGGTTTCTTTGCTTCTGCCTTACAAGGAGCTAATAAAGAAAGATCCATTACCTCATTCATGGAATGTTACATCGGACACTATCGCTGCCTGGGTGGCAAAGGAAACAGAGGCACATTATGTTAAAGCAACTGATGTGGATGGCGTAATTGCAGAGGATATTGTGCAGGAAATCCTGACAGCCAAGGAGCTTTCAAAGATGGAGCTTACATGTGTTGACAGGGCACTGCCTGGATTTTTGATGGAGAACAGGATGGACTGTATAGTTGTAAACGGAAAGTTCCCGGAAAGGGTCATTGATGCAGTGCTGGGAGAAAACGTGGTTGGGACTCATATCAAGGGGAATATTTAAATTATATACTGTTTATGTACTGCAAGAATCAAAATGCTGATAGTTCAGTATGTATATGGTCACTAATACATTGCAGTATAATACCAATATTTATCTATCATAGGTCATTTTAATAGACCATTCATAGTAAAGGAGATCATAAATGGTAAATGAAGTCGATAATTGTACCACTTGCAACAAAAATCTTGTGGAAACCGGCTATGTGAGATTCCCCTGTCCTTCTTGTGGGAACGAGCTTGGAAGGTGTGTCAGCTGCAGACAGCAAAGCAACCCGTATAAGTGCCCTAAATGTGGCTTTGTAGGACCCTGAGGTGAGCAGATGGGAGAAGTTGCAGCAACAATAAAGATAATGCCTGTTGGTGTCGAGACAGACCTTGATGAGCTTAAAGAGAAGCTTGTAGCAGTGCTGCCTGAAGGAGCAGAGTATGGTACCCACAAGATCGAACCAATAGCTTTTGGCCTGAAGGCCATTATAATGGTTGTTCTTGTAGGCGATATAGAGGGTGGTACTGAATCTGTAGAACAGGCCTTTGCAGAAGTCGAAGGTGTTGAGAGCATAACAGTAACAGAGGTCGGAAGGCCTGTTTAAACCTCTCTTTTTTCTTTTTACCTTAAAGGCTATAAAGCTTTCAGTTTACTTTTATTGGGCTCGTAGATCAGGGGGAGATCGTTACGTTCGCAACGTAAAGGCCGCGGGTTCAAATCCCGCCGGGTCCAGTAAAAAAGGTTGAAATTAAGATAGAGTTAATAGTAGTAGCTTCAAGTAGTAGCTTCAGTTATTTGTCTTAAATTGTGTTAATTGTTTTGTTTTAAAAAAGCTTTTTTCATTCTTGTTTAAAAATAACAGGAACGGAAAGGGGACCAAGTTATTCCTTCCTACAATGCATCAAGAATGCAAGACCAATTATTGAAGGTGTTGGAACTAAGTGGTTTGCAACTTTAGAACCGATTGGAGAGAAATTCCATAGTATCCCGGAAAAAGATCATCATACATTTTCCAGACAACTTTACACAGTTTACAGAGAGATGATTCTGCGGCGGTTAGAATATCCATGCCAATAAGCCTCTTTGAGCACGTCCAAACATAAAGCCGCACAAGGGAGAGGGCATCAAGATACTATTTGATGATTTTTGTCCTGATACGTTGTTCATCCATACGGCTGAATAGCCTGTTTCAAATGCATTTGTATCCCACCTCCATAAGGATTGGATACCATAATATTTATCGATAACAAATCATGTAAACTGTTATGGTCCATTGTTATGCCAGGCTGTAAAATTAATAGGTCAAAAAATTAAAAAAGGGTTTATAATGTTAATAAAACAGATATTCACCGAAAAAATAGCACATAGCTCATACATTTTAGCGGGAGAGAAAATATGTGCTATTGTCGATCCCAGAAGAGATACAAGGATATATCTGGAACTTGCCAGAGATATTGGGGTCAGAATCACACATATCCTTGAAACACACCTGCATGCCGATTTTATTTCAGGGCACATGGACCTGGCAGAAAGGACCGGAGCACAAATATATGCTCCAGAAAAAGCTAAGTGTGATTTTGAGCATGTCTCACTGAAAGAGGGCGACACTATCCCTATAGAAGAGATTGAACTGAAAGTCCTGGAAACACCCGGCCATACCCCTGAGCATATATCATATGTTGTAATCGATAATTCCAGAGGCTACAAGCCGGTAGCTCTTTTCTGCGGAGACACAATGTTTGTTGGAGATGTAGGACGTCCTGATCTATTTCCAGGAAGATCGAAAGAGCTTGCTTCAACATTGTACGATACGCTTCATGAAAAGATAATGAATTTACCGGATTTCTGTGAGATATATCCTGCCCATGGAGCAGGATCGCTTTGCGGAAGATCAATGGCTTCCAAAAGAAGCAGTACCATAGGCTATGAAAAGAATTACAACTACGCACTTGTGATAAAGGACAGAGAAGAATTCATAGGATCACTGACAAACAAAATGCCGGAAGCTCCAGACCACTTCAGCAGATGCACGGATATAAACCGCAGAGGTCCGATAAAAGTAAAAGATCATAACATCCCCAAGCCGCTTGACAATGAAACGTTCAGTGAGAAAATGAAAAAGTCAATCGTTCTTGACGTACGCAGTTTTGAGAGCTTTGGAGGACAACACATACCAGGAGCATACAGTATTGACCTCAATTCAAACTTCCCCACATACGCAGGATGGCTACTACCTCCGGAAAAGGACATACTGCTGGTTTCTGACAACTATTTACATGCCTTTGATGCATGTAACCAGTTACACCGTGTAGGAATGGACGGATTTAAAGGTTATCTTGAAGGTGGGATGTACGGCTGGGTTACCGAAGGACTGACAGCAGAACATGTACCTCAAATATCAGTCCCCGAGCTTCATGAAATGATCAATTCAGCGGTCGAGATGAATTTAGTTGATGTCAGAGCTGTATCTGAGTATGAAGATTTTCATATTGAAGGAGCTGTGAACATTCCAGTGCATGAACTAAGAGAAAGATACCATGAACTTGAGACAAAAGCAAAGAACGTGCTTATATGTGGCTCAGGTCAGAGATCAAGTATGGGCTGCAGCCTTCTTTTGCAGCAAGGATTTAAAAGTATACATAACGTAACAGGTGGCATGACCGGGTATGCAGCTGCTGGATATGGTCCGGAATGTCCCAAGTGTAGTCTACCCTGGGCACCTTTTAAGAAAAAATGACTTCTTTTCAGCGATGTTCCTTGTTGCAGAGGATGATTAAAAGAAAACTGTTGTAAATGAATATTGTTACTTCAAAGTTAATTTCAAGTGAAGTGAATTGTTCTTCGGCAGAGGATATTCGGTATGTATGGTCTCTTTCCATCATTATCTATTAAATATATTTGCGTGAACTACCACCCTATGAATAAGGTGACCTCCTGCTTCATTCTTTCCTCTTTTGAAGAAAAGTCCACAAGCTCTTCCCTTAGTTCCTACAGTGTTAAATTCCTATAAGATTTTGCTTATATAAAGCAAATGTTTTGATATTAATAACGACATTAATATCTCTATAGTTATTGGTTTTGCAATCAGGACACTGCCAGCCTCTATCTGTCAGTGTCGATTTTCCATTATGATAGATACAAATATTACATCTCTTTGTAGATCGCTCGAATTGGTCGATGCGAAGAATTGTTTTTCCGTACCATTTGGATTTATATTTTAATTTGCTTATGAAATAACTCCATGATGCATCGGCTATGCCTTGCGCAAGACAATGATTTTTCAACATACAACAAACATTAAATGTTTCCAATGCTACAGCTTGATTCTCGCTTATGAGCTTAGAGGAGACTTTATGTTGAAGCTCATTCCTTTGCTTGCTTATTTTTCCCATGAAGTTCTGATGCTGCATGTCTGGCTTTTGCTTTGTTCTTTGAACCTTTTTGCTTTTTAGATAATCTTCTTTGGATGACTGCAAGACGCTTCATTGAATTTTTGAGATATTTAGGATTCTCTATTTTATCTCCGTTGGAAAGAACAGTGAAATCTTTTATCCCACATCAATAACAACCATTAATTTATCATTGAATGTAGATTTAACAGGCAATCCCTGTTCATCATCCACAAGGATGCTGATATAGAAGCAGGTCTGGAAATGGTAGCAACTTTACGCTTACAATACCTATAATACCAGACCAACAAATATTGCAAGATAATGCTAGCTGGTCTAAATATCTTTTTGTTTCTTCTGGCTTTTATTTGATATGTGTATTACCCTTCGATTCAAAAATCCGATTTTTTCCATTCCTTCTTTTATAGTTTTTTGTGCTTTGTAATTGTTATTATTCTTTTGAAAGTCCAAAAATAGATTATCATAAAAATCAAGTACTGATTGCAAGGTATGGTCTATTTCCTGGCATATCTCATCAATTTGCTCAAAGGCATTTCTGTTATTTTCGTATCCTTTGTTTTCCTCTTTAAATGTACGTGACTTTATACCTGCATTTACCTTTTGGGTGGGATTTGATTGCCTTAAGGGAAACGGAGATTGTAGTTCAAGTATTTTCATTCCCGTATTGATCCGGGCATATAATTCATTATTGTCGTATGGTTTAGAAATAAAATCATCAGCCCCTGATTTCAATGCTTCTTCAATATCCTGTGGATTACTTTTTGAGGTCAGTAGAATGATATAATAGGCTTGCTCTGCTTGCTTTAAGCGCAATTTCCTGCAAAGTTCCAAACCATTCATACCAGGCATCATCCAGTCAAGTATCAAAAACTTTGGTGCATCTTTTTTTTGCATGATATACCATGCATCATTTCCATCTGCTGCTGTAACAACTTCATGCCCCCATTTGCTTAGACTTGCATAAAGCATCGTGCGCGTGGTAAGACCATCGTCTGCAATTAATATTTTCATTTCAAACCTCTTTCAAATTCTCAGCTAGAATAAAAAACAGTTTTTCCATCTCTGTGATAATAGCAATGATTTTATCATGTTCAGATCTTGTGGCTGCTTCTTCCATATTTGATGCAAGACTGCTCAGAACCATGCCCCCAATGTTGGATGAAGCACCTTTGATTTTGTGTGCATGCGAACTTAAATTGGTATAATCCCTTTCTTCCACATACATCCTGAGTTGATTTAGGTAGTCCTGTGTTTCTTCAAGAAAAATGGATATTAATTCCCTGGCAAGCTCGATGTCCTCCATTGTTCGCTCTAAAAGAGCTTCTTTATCAAATATCAGCGTTTTTATCGGTATTTCTACCATCTCTGATTCCAAATCTTTTTTGGATACTCTACTTGTAATGATAGTATTCCATTTATCTAGCAATTCTACTAGTGTCTTTAAAGAAACAGGTTTTGAAATATAATCATCCATACCTGATTCAATAAAATGATCCTTATCATCTTTCATTACATGCGCTGTCATAGCAATGATCACAACATTTCTGTTCAGTACAGATGAGCCTTTATCACGTATAAGCCTGGTAGCTTCGACACCGTCCATTTCAGGCATCTGCACATCCATAAGAACCAAATCATAGTCAATCATCTCAAGAGCTTTCACTGCTTCTTCACCATTTCCAACAATATCAACATTAAGCCCTAATTTCTTTAACATGCTCTGTGCTACTTTCTGGTTGACTGTGTTGTCCTCAGCTAACAATATATTTAATTTATTACAATATCTGCCATTAAAATCCAAATTTGTAGACCGTTGTTGATTTTTCGGTCTTTCCATATTGCGGATATTTGACAGCCTATCAAAAAGAAGTGATTTTCTTACAGGTTTAGTAAGATATGCAGAAAAGTATTCCTTATATTCAGATACACTTGCATCCCCCATAGATGACAACATTATTAGAGGAATATTTTTGAGCTTATTGTCAGATTTAATGATCTTTGCAAGAGTTTCTCCATCCATACCTGGCATATGCATATCCAGAACAGCTGCCTGGAAAGGTTCATCAGCTCCACATGCTTGATAAAGATCCTGTAGTGCCATTGGGCCGTCTACTGCTTCCTGTACTAAAACCCCCCATGAAGATAGTTGTGTCATCAGTATTTCCCGATTTGTGGAATTATCATCCACTACTAATACACGCATGCCTTGAATAGAAGCTAAATCTAAAGTATTGTTCTCAGAGTATGGTTGTTTGTCAAACTTTATTGTGAACCAGAAGTCAGATCCTTTTCCTTCCTCACTTATCACTCCAATCTCTCCTCCCATCAAATCTACTAGTTGCTTGGAGATAGCAAGACCAAGACCTGTACCACCATACCGGCGCGTTGTGGAGGTGTCTACCTGAGAGAACTTATCAAATAGAATGTCCTTTTTATTTTCAGGAATTCCAACTCCTGTATCCCGTACCAGAAAATGCAAATCTACATCTACATCGGTTTCCGAAATCAATGAAACCCGTATAACCACTTCTCCCTTGTCTGTGAACTTGATTGCATTATTTGTTAGATTGATTAAAACCTGCTGCAATCGACCAGGATCACCTCTAAGGTGTCCCGGCACGGCTGGATCGGCAGCACAGATAAACTCTAATCCTTTATCGTGGGCTTTTACAGATAGTATGGAAGCAAAATCTTCCAGTACATTGTGCAGATCAAAATCCAGGTATTCAAGCTCTAACTTGCCTGCCTCTATCTTTGAAAAGTCCAGGATATCGTTTATAATGTCAAGTAAGGATTCTCCACTTGTTTTGATTGTTTCCACGTAATGCCTTTGTTCATCATTAAGTTCTGTGTCCTGCAACAGACCAGTCATTCCAATAACACCATTCATGGGTGTGCGGATCTCATGACTCATATTGGCAAGGAACTCGCTCTTGGCAACATTGGCTTTCTCTGCTGCTGCCATCAGATGTTTGGCCCGGACTGTGGCTTCCACCAACTCTTCGTTTGTTCTCTCAAGTTCTGT
>PXAV01000114.1 GCA_003565715.1 Methanosarcinaceae archaeon | reverse complement strand
TTCAAGGGTTACGACACCAAGCTCAAGGGTTGCAGGATCCATCTTGCCTTCGGTGGATGTGTATAGAGCCTTCATTCCAAGCATGATTGCTGCTTCCAGATCCATATCATCCTTGTAATCCGCCTCAAATACCTCCATAAATGCATTCCTTCCTGCACCGATCGCAGTTGCCTTATATTCCAGAAGGGCACCGCTTGGATCACTTTCAAACAAACGAGGGTTTGAATCATCTACACCTGCTATAAGAAGAGCAGTGCCATAAGGACGGACACCACCGTACTGTGTGTATGTCTGTTTATGATCACATATTTTCTTGGCTATCACTTCAACTCCAATTGGCTCATCATATGAGATCATATTGATCTGAGCTTCAACCCTTGCCCTGTCCACAAGGGAACGGGCATCTGCAACCAAGCCTGAAGTTGCAACACCTATGTGGTTATCGATCTGGAATATCTTCTCTATGGATTCAGCCTCTATCAATCTGCTTGTGATCCTTTTGTCAACAAGCAATACCACACCATCCTTTGCTTTCAATCCTGCTGCGGTCGTACCTCTTTTAACAGCCTCTCTTGCGTATTCTACCTGAAAGAGACGTCCATCGGGACTAAAAACTGTAATGGCACGATCATAGCCCATCTGGGGTGTCATTTGCATCTTCACTTCATCTCCTGATTTAAATTTATTAATAAATAATAATGTAACATATACGTTAATTAACTGTGATACGCTTTCTACTAATTTATATGTGACTATTCTTCGGGACTAAATATAACTGCACCCTCTAAATACTTTTTTGTTGCACCCAGGACTGTACCCGAGACACCAAGTACATGAATTGCTACCCTTTTTGCCTTTACATTTGTTATGGTAGCAAGTACAGCACGTGCCTGAGCGACATGTTCCCTCTCACAGCTCACTATACCATTAAGGCCCTCAAAAGCAAAAAGCCTCATATTGCATTCGCTTGAGCCAAAATCACCAAGCAAACTCCCGGATGCAGAAAACATCTCCCTTATAAAGTCCTCTCTACCTACCTGACCCTCTGATATCAGTTCAAACGCTATATATCGTTTATTCTCACGCATTGTAGGAGGAAGTACTTTCAATTCCTGTCACCTTCTTCTTTGATCATGTGCGAAGGACCATCCACAATTTCCACACCATCGAAAACATAGTTCTTTGAGTGCTTTTTCCGGGAGAGTGTTATTTGAGGATTTGAAGACAGTCCAGATAAGGCCTCTTTATATGTCATTCCAAACATTCCAGCAAGAGCCATCAATTCCCGAGGAGCACGCATATCATATATACACCTTGCATTGGCAGTGAGCATAAACGGAACATCGTACTTTCGGACAAGCTTCATGTCTTTCCTGAAGCTGGATAAGGTCCTTACCCTCCTTCCACCACGGTGTCCTATAAGCTCACCAATATCAAAGGATATGGAAACATTGTTATCACTCGCTGATCTGGCCAATATATGATTCAGTCCACCATCCTTTGATGAGCCGGAATTCAACAGCACATCTACATTAGGATTCTCAACAGCTGCCCGGTTTATGTCCTCATTCCCACCGCGTACAACAATAATATCAGCTATGTTGATGTATTTGCCCACAAGCCCATGTAAACGGGAAGCATTGTCCGTACTTAGCTCAACGCCCTTCAGTACCCCTATCCCTTCTGGAATAGATAAAGTCTCAAGTTTACATGATCCTGAAGTATTTGTAATAGCAATACAAGCATATCCAAGGCGTTTTGCAAGCCTGACCATTGTACCAGCAGTATTGATGTTATCAGGAACAGAATGGACACTCAGTTCATAGAAGCCCGGACTATCCAAACAATTCCTCCACTATCAAACCCGCATTAAGTCGGTTCTTAGGATATGTGGCAATTTTTACCTTTACTGTGATGGCATCGGAAGATGAACTGAGGACAAGTTTTCCAAGGTAAGCTGACTGCTTGTCAAACCTCATATGGAACAACTGTTCATCATCCAGCCTATCAGGCATCTCGTTGCGCAGGGTCTTAACATCCTCAGGAGACATATTCTCCCTGATAAACCTGGCAAGTCTTACAGAATCCGATCTGCGTTTGATCTGAGCACTGAACATCACAAATGAATTACCATAATGCCCCTGTATATCAGTACTATCCACAATCTCTTTTTTGAGATCGTGTTCACCTGTTTCAGAAGCATTCTTTAAAAAAAGTCCCAGAGCATTGAATACCCTGGAAGATTCTTCGGTAGAGTGCGCGATCACACGCAGGCTTATATAATGGATCACTTGCCCCTGTTAATGTTAGATCTGATACTTGGCCTGGTCTTTTCAGTACCCGTTCCACGTGACATCATACCTCTACCTTTGCGGCCTGCACTGGTCTTACCCCTCTGAGCACGACCACTTTGGGTGTTACTGCATATCCATTTGAGGTTATTATCACTCATAATAACAGGGTGACTGGGGTCGACAAGTATAACTTCATACCATTTGGACCTTCCATCCTCACCAACCCAATAAGAGTTAAGTACCTCAAGATTTGGGAATTTACGGCCTGCACGCTCTTCAGCTATCCTCTGTATACTCATTCCGCCGGTTATCTTGTTCTTACCCATACGTTGGGTACGTCTTCCACGAGTATATCTAGACTTTCTAAGACCACCCCTGCGTGCTTTCACACGGGCTACTACTATACCTTGCTTTGCCTTGTATCCAAGGGAACGAGCGCGGTCTATACGAGTAGGACGCCTTATCTTTGTAACAGCACCTTCTTTTCTCCATTCCTGAAGCCTTTCCCATCTTAGTTCCTGGACATATGTGCTGTCCGGATCTTTCCATGCGTCTCTTACGTATGCGTAAAATGATTTAGACAATATTCTTCACCTGAGTTTCATTTATAGTTTCACGGTTCAGCTCTATTAACAAGCTACATTCCCACGGGACTCATCCCGGCAATGAAACTGGTCTCCTACTTAACCTGATAGAATTTAAGCCTTTCCACATCATGGAATAAATAAATGAAGCACATGATGAGCCATGTAAATATGTCTATTATGACTAATAATACATTACATTATAGTTTAATATCATAAAATTTAGTATAAAATAAACAAATAAACAAATTATATATATATATATATATATATGTGTGTGTGTGTGTGTGTGTGTATGTGTGCATAGTAAGAATATCTCG
>PXAV01000163.1 GCA_003565715.1 Methanosarcinaceae archaeon | reverse complement strand
TTAGCCACAATCTTAACAGACAATCCTGCGAAATATATTAAACACTCTGCGAAATCAATACAATTAAGAAGGAATAAAACTCCAATTTTGCATCGAATTTTAAAATATAAAATTATGCCGAAATCAAATTGGAACGAAAACCATATTCCAGACTTAAATGGGAAGGTCATTATTGTTACTGGTGCAACAAGTGGACTGGGTAAAGAAGCTACAAAAATTCTTGCTCAAAAGAATGCTACCGTCATAATGGCGGTACGAAATACAAAAAAAGCCGAAGCAGTAGCTCAAGCGTTAAAAAATCAACAACCCAACGCTCAAATAGTCATTAGAGAAATGGATTTGAGTAGTTTAGAGTCCGTAAAACTTTTTGCTAACGGTGTATTGAAAAATTATGAACGACTAGACGTTTTGATAAACAATGCAGGCATTATGGCATGCCCTTTTGACAATACCAAAGAAGGCTTCGAAATACAAATGGGCACCAATCATTTGGGGCATTTTGCTTTGACAGGATTATTGATGCCGCTTTTAGAAACAACTAAAAATGCTCGAATAGTCGCCACTTCAAGTATTGGTCATAGAATAGGTAATATCGATTTTGATGACATTAATTGGGAAAAGCGAAAATACAATTCAAATAAAGCCTATGCCGATAGCAAGTTAGCGAACTTATATTTTACCTACGAATTAGCTAAAAAACTTAATCACGAAAAAAAGGACATCAAAGTTACAGCGGCACATCCAGGGTGGACACGAACAGATTTACAAAAGCACTCTTGGTATATGCGTATGCTCAATCCGCTATTTTCTCAAGGACCAGACCAAGGCGTTTTGCCAACGCTCAGAGCTGCTTTTGACCCCAATGCCAAATCGGGAGAATATTTTGGACCATCTCGGTTTTTTGAAATGCACGGAAGTCCGATTGGGGTAAAATCTAATGAACGCTCACACGATACGGAAGCATCCAAAAAACTATGGCATATTTCTGAAGAATTGACAAACATTAAATATTAAATATTAAAACAATGGACTTATTTGAACACACCACCCACTGGGTAAAAGGCGAAATTTTTGAAGGTAGTACCATTATCGTATCAGGCGTACTTACATTTATTGTAGGATTTTTGCTTTGGCAATTTGGCACTACACCCAATTCCAAAACCTTGATTATACCCACATTTGTTGTCGGAGTTTTATTTGTAGCAATGGGCATTTCAATGGTGTATTCCAACAACAAACGTTTGCCTGAAATGGAAGCTGCCTTCCGCCAAAACAATACTGAATTTGCAAAAATAGAAAAACAACGGGTAGAAGATTTTCAGATTTTATATCCTATTTCATTAGCTGTTAGCACTGTTTGCATTGCGTTAACTTTAATTTTCTTTTGGTTTACTAAAAACGAAACACTTTATGCCACAGGTATTGCCTTGTCTGTCTTTGGTATTGCGCTCATTGTGATTGACTACTTTTCAAACGAAAGAGCAGCTATTTATTACGAACAAATATTGAAAAATTTACAATGACCGAATTTATTCATATTAAATCTATCTCTCAACTTCATCAGTTAATGGAGATAGAAAAACCTGTCCACCCATTGATTTCGGTGGTGCGACATAGCAAGGATATGAAAATCAGCTTTGGAAATGTACGATTAAACAGCGATTTGTATTTCATTTCTTTAAAAGAAAACATCAAAGGCTCTTTCAAATATGGTCGCAATTCCTATGACTTTGAAGAAGGCACACTACTCTTTGTTGCTCCCGGACAAGTAATGTCTTCCAATAACGAAGAGATTGAGCCAGATTTAGGGGGGTGGTCAATATTTTTTCACCCCAATTTGATTGAGAAATCTACATTGTCAGAAACCATTTTAAAATACCATTTTTTCAATTACGACATTCACGAAGCACTGCATCTTTCTGAAAAAGAAAAAGCAACCTTGGCCGAATGTGTCTTAAAAATTGAGCAAGAAATCAACCAAAACATTGACAAGCACAGTCAAGAACTAATTATCCACAATATAGAAGCGATTTTGAAATATGGACTAAGATATTATGACCGTCAATTTGCCACAAGAACCAATCAAAGCAAAGACTACATCAGCCAATTTGAAACTTTTTTAAAGAACTATTTCAACCAAAATCAACAGTTGGAATCAGGAATTCCGACTGTTGAAATATGCGGTAAAGCAATGAATATGTCAGGCAAATATTTAAGTGATTTGTTAAAAGCCGAAACAGGGAAAAGCTTAATAGAACATATCCATCTTTATATTGTAGATAAAGCGAAAGCAACTTTGCTCAACTCAAATCTTTCGGTTAGTGAAATTGCACATTCGTTAGGGTTTGACTATCCACAGCATTTTAGTAAATTATTTAAAACAAAAACAGGTTTGAGTCCGAGTGAATATAGGAATTTGAATTGAAAGACTGTGGCTAATAAAAACATAGTGTATACTCCATAAGGGTTCCGGTGGGGAGGGGGCGCCCGGCAACTGAAATAAGACTCGGTTATAATGGACAATAAGTCGTCCTGCATTCCCTTCCAGAGTATACACTCGACCGTTATAGGCAAGGCGATAATGGACATTCATCCAAGTTCAATCATTTTTTGTAATTTAGGGACAAAATAAGAAGGCATGGTAGATAATCAAAAAATATTATCTGACTTAAAAGAGCATTTAAATCAGAATTACAATGGACCGATAAATGAGATTGTTTTATTTGGTTCACATGCAAGAGATGAATCAACCGAAGATTCAGATTATGATATATTAATCGTATTGGATAATGATTATTCAGCAAAGGATGAAGATGTCATATTGGATTTGTGCTATGACATTAATTTAAAGTACAATATACTTATAGATGCTCATATTTTGTCAATAAGAGAAATAAAATCCTTAAGAGGCAAGCAACCGATTTTTGTTAATGCTTTAAAAGCAGGAATACACGCATGACTATTGAGAACAATGATAAGAGGGATTTAGTTAGATATAGGCTTGATCAAGCTGACGATACAATTGAAGATGTAAGGATCTTAATTGAAAATAATAGATTGCGTGCTGCCATTAACCGGATATATTATGGGATGTTTTACTCATTATTGGCGTTAGGAATAAAAAATGAGTTTGAAACTTCGAAACATGCTCAACTAATTGGCTGGTTTAATAAGAGTTTTATTAACAAGGGTTTGATTGATA
>PXAV01000143.1 GCA_003565715.1 Methanosarcinaceae archaeon | reverse complement strand
TCCAGGAAACAGAAGCACCAGTCGTCAAAGGTTCAAAAGGCGGTAAAGGTATCTTTGACAAGGTGAAGGATATAATTGATTGATTGATTGATTGATTGATTGATTGATTGATTGATTGATTGATTGATTGATTATATATTACTTTATTTTTATTCATGTTTATTTATTTACGGTTATTTATTTATTTATTTATTTATTTATTTTGGTATTGAAAAATTAAGACAAAAGCATAAAACAATATATGTATGTATTATATAGCATATAATAACACATCTATTTGATTGTGTTCAATGTTGTGGGACGTGCAGAGTAATGGATGGTAACCGGAATAGCCGATCACCTTTCAAAGTCCATATCATATTTTATTACATTCTTGAAGATAACTCTAAGGTCCCAAAGGATCTTTTTGTTTGCCTTAAAGAGGGCATATAATAGATCAAGAAGGCTCATTGTGGTAAAATTAACTCCTTTCAGCGAGTGGGCAAGTGCATTGATCTCTCTATCTGTGAACGTTATGAAAGTATTCTTGACTATCAAACTATTATCGATGTCAAGACCTATCTTTGCACGCCATCTCTTTTCGTATTCCTGAAGTGTATTGGTTGAGAGATCTCTTCTTGATATGGCATTATATGCAACCTCTCCTGCTATTCTTCCGGTTTCCATTGCATTGACTATTCCACCGCCTGTAATGGGGTCAGATTGTCTGGCAGCATCACCTACGAGTATAAGTCCATTGGCGATCGTCCTTTCGATAGAACCCGACACAGGCACTCCTCCAACATCAATCTCCAGTATCTTTGCTTTTGGGAACTTGTTCTTTACAAATTCATCGAGATAATCAATGGCATGCTTTTTACCGGATCTGCTTCCAAGGATACCTATCCCAACATTTGCAAGTCCCTGTCCTTTTGGAAATACCCATATATATCCTGCAGGTGCTATCTCATTTCCGAGATAGAAATGGCAAAAATCCTGGTCAAGGCCTGTACCACTCATCAGGTACTGTGCACATGTCTCTATGTCATCTGGCCTTAGGGATGTATCAATCCCTGCCCATCTTCCAACCTTTGACTCTACACCATCGGCGCCAATGACAAGCTTTGCACGTATATCATAAGTTTCTCCCAGGTGCATTACTTTGACACCTTTAACAAACCCATCCTCTATTATAAGGTCAGTAGCCCTTGTCTTTACCATTACCTCTGCACCCGCTTTTGCACTTTCATAGGCCAGTGCCCTGTCAAAGATCTTTCTCTCAAGGACATATCCAACCTCCGCGCCAGCAATCTCTTCTGCCATTTCTATCATTGTGCCATCTGGTGAAAAAATGCGTGATCCTTTAAGTTCTGCAGATATCCAGCGCGGGTCTGGCTCTATGAACTTCTTTAACCATACTTTGCTCACACCCTCTGCACATCTGACCGGGTCTCCAATTTCCTGTCTTTTCTCTATCAGAAGAACATCAAGTCCTCTCTGGGCTGCATTCTTTGCGGCCATGGAGCCACCGGGGCCAGCACCAACGACCACTACATCATATTCATTCTTCACCTTTCCACCTCGATAGCTCTTACAGGGCATATCTTAGCACAGATGCCACAGGATGTACACTCTTTACTGACCTCTATCCAGGTTTCGACCAGCTCAAGTGCAGCAAAAGGACACACGCCTACACATGCACCACAATACCCACATTTGAATCTGTTTACGTTGATTGTCACCATTAATCACCATTTTTCGTATAAATCGCCTATAACTGTAAAGAAGATGCATTCAGGATCTTCAGCTAGAATTTCATGACCTGGTGTTCTTAATAACACTAGCACTATATGTGATTTATGCATCACCCGAAGCATTTATTCTGGCCCTTTGCCTTCCAGTTTCCATATAGAACTTTTCCATGACATATTTTTTTGAATTTCCATAACCATGCAGCATGATCTCTATCAGATCATGGGGTTCATCAATGTCTGTACTTAAAACGAATGAATCATATATGTACAATGAGCAATCGTTTTCCCTGGCAATATTGCAGTGACTGAGAAAACTGGAACCATAATATTTAACATGGAACCTTGATGGGTCCTTTATAAAAAGTATGTTAGTACCTCCTCCTTTCCCTGGAACAATAACTATGTCCTCTGGTCGGGATACTATCTCTTTGATGTGATGAGGTCTGACCATTGGAAGGTCTGCCATTATTATGAATATGGGGTCATTTTCACAGGACAGATACTCATTGATGGCTTCATTCAGGTCATGCTTGCTGATGAGCACATTTCCTCCAGCATCATCTGGAATGCCGTTATGGGGCGTTGTGAGTATGTCTATATCCTCTATCTGTGCATTTCGGAGGCTTAATAATACGTCTCTTAGCATAAGCTCCACAAAAAATTCGCGCTCTTGTTGTGTAAGCACAGGTGAAAGTCTTGATTTAGCGTTCTTCTTTTTATAGGGGATCAATGCTTTCATTGTACGTCCTCAAAGACCCATCTATGTTATGCGACCCTGGGCTTAATACGCGAAGTAGGATCACTGCTGGTCACAGGCGTGTACGTGGTATTTCTCTGAACTGGCTTCCTTCCTGAAGAAACGATGAACCATTCCAGTTCTTGTGCTGACATGAACTGTCCGTTTGTAGAACCTGCAGAACTGGAGATCCTCTCTTCCATAAGGGTTCCTCCAAGGTCATTAACACCACAGTGCAATGATACCTGTGCAAGCTTTTTTCCAAGCTTTACCCAACTTGCCTGGATATTGCTTATATGAGTGTTCAATATTATGCGTGATAGTGCGTACAGTTTAAGATCATCCATACCGGATGTGGCATACCTTCCCATCTTTATCATTTCATCCCCTACTCTGTTATTGTATGGCATGAATGTCAACGGTACGAATTCCAGGAATCCTCCGGTCCTTTTCTGTATATCCCTGATCAGTATTATATGGTCGATGCGTTCTTCAACGGTCTCTATGTGACCGTACATTATGGTCGCTGTGGTCTTTATTCCCGCTTTATGGGCCTTTGTGATAACATCGGCCCACTCGCTTGTCTTGAGCTTACTGGGGCAGATTATACTTCGAACCCTGTCTGAGAGTATTTCTGCAGCAGTCCCTGGCATAGTATCAAGCCCTGCTTCCTGCAGACGCAAAATTGCCTCATCAATGCTTATGTCACTTTGCATTGCAGCATGGTAAACTTCCATGGGTGAGAATGCATGTATATGGAGGTGTGGAAAATCCCTTTTAACAGATCTTATTATATCTGTATAAAAACCGATATTAACATCTGGAAGTAAACCTCCCTGTATACATACCTCTGTTGCCCCAAGAGAATGTGCTTCTTTTACTTTTTCAAGTATCTGGGGAATGTCCATCACATATCCCTGGTCGCTTCTGAATGCACAGAACCCACAGGTTCCAACACATATGTTTGTGAAGTTGATGTTTCGGTTTACAACATAAGTAACGGTGTCACCTACTGTTTCCTGGCGTAACCTGTCGGCAAGCTCAAAGAGCTCAAAAGGTGGTACTTCCAGCAGGAAAAGCACGTCTTTTTTTGTTGTCTTTCCTTCGTATGCACGTTCTACTATCTCATCAGGGATAACAGGGTTCATATTTTTTACCGATACTTATCTTTTCTATTTAAATCATGTGCCCTTGATTGTCACTTCTTACAAAAACCATTTTTATCAGCAAGATCATTAACAAGGGTTTTAACTTTTTCACTGTACCAGCCATTTTTAATATACTGTGGATAGATTGGCAATCTTTCCCTTAAAGGTGTATCATGTATCATTTTTTGTAATTCAGTTACCTCAGGCCACTCTTTTTCCGGATTTATCCAGTCAATTGTTGTGGGTGAGATACCACCAAGGTCACTGGCACCACATTGTATCAGTATGTATGGGTCAATAAGGTTTGGAGCAACCTGAATGGTCACATCCTCTGGTAATATCTCTCTGGCTATGAGGATGGCCTGCATCATTTCCTCATCAGTAGGAGGGGGCAAATCAGCCATATCAGTTCCTGGTTTTGGCAGGAAGTTCTGTATTATCACTTCCTGTATATGACCATATTCATTATGAAGGTCTGCTATCTCAAGAAGGGAATTTATCCTGTCGTCCAGGGTTTCACCAATACCTATCAGTAAACCTGTTGTAAACGGTATCTTCAATTCTCCTGCATACCTTATGGTCTTGATCCTGGTTGAAGGGGACTTGCCGGGCGCCCTCTCATGAGCTGCAACATCAGCGGTAGTTTCAAGCATCAATCCCATGCTTGCATTTAAGGGTTTTAATCTTTCAAGTTCTGTATAGTTCAATACGCCTGCATTAGTATGCGGTAAGAGGCCTTTTCCAATCGCAATTTCACAGAGCTTGCACAGATAATCTGTTGTAGTGGAATAACCTATCTCATTTAACCATTCCCTGTATTCGGGAATCTCTTCAGCATATTCCCCAAAAGTAAAAAGGGCTTCAGTACATCCTGCTTTTTTACCTTTTTCAAGGATCTCGACAATTTCCTCTATACCCATAAGATGTGCATCAGGATCATCTGGTTCACACCTGAAAGTGCAATATGCACACTTGTTCCTGCATATGTTTGTGACCGGGATGAAGACATTCCGGCAGAACGTTATATATTCATCCATTATTAGTTCCTATATGCGTACCAGGTACATACATATATGTTTTTATATTATAGCATTTCTTTTCCCAATATATTGTGCAGAGTTTCTCTGACCCCGAGTGCTATGCCTTCTACTTCAATACCGCCTTTTCCCTTTGCTCCGTCTCCGACAACATACAGGTTTGATAAAGGTGTTGTTCCTTTCAGGTCTGCACCTGAGGAGGACCTGTTAACAGGCCATCCGTTGGAATATGATTGTATCATAAGCACCTCATATTCTTTTTCTGGGAAGATCTCCTTTATGTCTTCAAGCCCAAGTTCAATCTCTTTTTCAAGGTTATCAAGGTCACTCCAGTGAACGCACTGATGGGACATTGTAAGGTGCTTTCCTTCCGGGGACAGTGCAGGATCGATGTTTGTAACCTCGTTTATCCCGTTTACCCTTTTTGCATAAGGGGTCAGCAATACCCCACCATGCCCTATCAAAGGTTTATCTGACTGAATACATATTTTAATCCCTGCAGAAGGTTTAAGTTCACTTACTTTTTCCAGATAAGCTTTTAGACCATTAATACCAGTAGTCTCAGATAGCATTCTGGCAGTTTCCGGATGTCCGATGTTGCTGATGACTATGTTTGCATTGTGCTCAAATCCATTGGCAATGATACCCGTGACCTTTGAATCCACAGTTTTCAGACCAGTAACCTCTGAAGATGTGTGTATATTTCCTCCATGAGCCCTTATTACATCAACAAGGGCATCTGTGACTGCCTTACACCCCCCCATAGGAACGCCTGGCCCTCCATATCGATAAAGGTTCTCTATTATTGCAAAAGCTTCTTCCACAGGTACATCCGCTCCCCTCAGGCTGACCGACCAGCCAAAGAAAGCATCTGAAATACGATATGTCCAGTCCTGGTCCAGATGTTCTTTGCACCATTGTTCAAAAGATTTTCCAGTAGGGGGGTCCTTTCTGGTGCTTATTGCATAGTACATCAGCTTGATACGGTTTAGAATTGAGAATGGTGTCTTGAAGTTTTCAAAAAGAAGGTCCTTGTACCCGAATTTATAATCGGTATCTCCTCTTTTTCTTGTAATCCTGATCACTGTTACAGGCTTTCCTCTGATAATCTTGACATTTGCTCCAACCTCTTCAAGAAGCCGGGCAAGCGGACCAGTAGGTCCATGGGGGATCATATGCAATGCACCGGTGCTCAGTTCAAATCCCTTATATTGTATATTGGTAAACCTGCCACCTATTATAGGAAGACGCTCAAATACATCTACCTCATAACCTGCTTTTGAAAGTTTAGCTGCACTCAAAAGCCCTCCAAGACCGGAACCTATGATTATTGCTTTCATCCTATGCCTCTAACGCTTTAACCGGACAGTATGGGATACATTTTCTGCAATCTGTACAAGTACAAGTTATTATCGCCTTGCCTTTTATATCAATGGCATCTACTATACAGAAAGCAGCGCACTGACCGCACCCTACGCAATTCTTATTCACTTTCATGCTCTCTCCATCTGATTGCATTGTATTAGCCCTTTATGATAAAAAGCCTTATCGTTCCTTATTTACATTTCTTTTGATCTGTGCATTTAAACTATCTGATAATTAGTTAAAATATGAATAGAAATATTTATTATTATAGAGAGATATTTATAATATCATGGATAACATCGATCTTGCCATATTGGGATATCTGTGTGATAATTCAAGGATACATAGCACAGAAATTGCAGCAGGAATTGAGCTATCAACATCCACTGTGCATAAAAGAATTGAAAAAATGCGTGAGAATGGTATTATCCGCGATTTTACCATTAAGGTTGATACTGATATGATCGGCCAGAATGTAACCACCTTCATTGGTATCAACATCGAGCAAAGCAAAAGGATAAACATAATAAACAAGCTGAAAAAAATAGATGATGTGCTTGAGATATATGAACTTCTAGAGCCTTATGATCTCTTGTTGAAGGTAAGGACCTTTGATATACACTCTTTGAAAGAGAATGTTTTGCAGGTAGTTAGCAGTCTTGATGGCATAAAAGATTCGCAAAGTATTCTCACAACAAAATGTCATAAGGAAAAGAGCTGCGTTATATTCAAAAAATGATTATCAAAAATTGATCTTTAAAAAATAATCTTTAGAATTTAATCTTTAATTCATTGTAAGTTTCCAGATAAAAGGCAATTTAACCTTATAAGAATTTGCAAATTCAGGTTTTATCAATTAACTCTGTTGCGAATGGCTTTTTTTCAGACTCATATGTAGTACAATGTTTCAAGATTGAATTTATTGCTATAAATAAACGTAACGATTATTAATTACCATTGTACAAAAACTATTTATAATACAATGTCTTTTTTCAATATGGTGGTTTTGTGAATAAAGAGGTCATACAGGTTGTTTCAAAAGATGCCGGAGAACTTACTTCTAAGAAGGTGAGTGCAGCACCATATGAATTTACACTTGCAACACGTGCAAAGTGGGAAATGGTAATATCCAGTGAAGATATGGACATACGTGAAGGTGAGTTCAAAAAGATCAAAGTAAAGGACATAAGACTTGATCCTGATGTAGTTGCTGTCCCATGTACATTCTCACATCATGCAGTAGTTTCACTTATAAAGGTTTGTTCAAAAGGCGGTGCAAAACCTGTTGATAATGAGCGTGTGATAGATTATGCCTATGTGATCGGCCAGGAAACAGGAACTGTCAGGGAAGGTGACCTTATAGCGGTTCTGAACATATTCCCCATAATGTTCACACGCGAGGCTTTTATGCCACATCCGGTAAAATGAGGTGCCTTTTATGGAAACCTGCATAATATGTAAAGAATTACAGGATTTCAGGCAATATGATGAATATGACATATGCACCACTTGTGCAGACATAATGGAAGATATAATGGGGGAGTATCTTCTTCGTATTATATGGAAAAACGAACCCAAGGCACATGCTGGCTACCTGAATTACCTTGACAGTACTACGAGATATATTTCTGATTACAAAAAACTGTCTCAAAAAACAAACAAACATATAAAAGATGTCAGCGGACGCCTTATAAATGCGCTGGAAAACGATGAGCATCATCCTTCCAAAAGGCGATATTTTGAGCACATGCACAAAGTTATCGAATGGTTGGAAACGACTCCACAGTTCTACCATTATTACTTTAAGGAATATCAGATATGCCCTGAATGTAAAGCATCCATATTCGATAAATATGTTCGAAGGGATATGGGGGACTGGATGGTCATCTCTTGCTCAGAATGTGGAACTGTGGTCAAGAAATACTATTCACCTAAAAGAGCATGAACCGAAGGTCAAATGATCTAAATTAATAGTGTTCGTAACTTATATTACGTTAGCTATTCTTAGATAATCACTTTTTTTGATTGTACATTTTACATACTTTGTTTTTCATGCTATGAGTGAAATCACAATTTATAATCGCTATAATTTAAATACTATGAATAATTATCAAATAGTGTTTAACACAAACAGTCAAATAAAGCATGTGATGTCATTCATCAATGATCGAAGTGTAGATGATTAAGCCTGATCATGTATTTTACATGATTATTTGTGTCATTTACTTACACGAAGGTGTTTTATACCAATAGCCTATCTTACACCTATTACTTTCAGGAGAATAGTTTATGTCAGGAATAATCGATATTAGTAACATAGCCAATAGTTACATACCGGTTGCTATTATTCTTATCGTGGCCATTATTATGCCACCTGTGATGATGTTCCTTGTGAAGATGTTAAGTCCAAGGAGCAAATCATTAGCAAAATATACCACTTACGAGGCCGGTTCACTTCCAAAAGGAGATGCAAGGATACAGTACAATGTTCAATACTATCTATATGCAATTGCATTTGTTGTATTTGATGTTGCACTTCTTTTCCTTTATCCATGGGCTACTATCTTCATGGGACATGGTATAACATGGATATTGACGATCAAAATGGCAGTGTTTGTTTTCATTCTTTTGTTTGGCTACGTTTACCTTGTAAAGAAGGAGGACCTTAAATGGACGAAGTAGAGGAGAGGGAGAAAGTCGAACCAAAAATTTTCGATAAGATAGGTTATGACGACATTCCCGGTGTCGTAATGACCGATACAAGTGCTGTCAGTGACTTTCTGAAAAAGACAAAGGTTCAGAACGTACTTAATTGGGGACGTAAGAACTCTCTCTGGTTCATGGTCAACGCAATGGGATGTTGTGGTGTGGAATTACTTGCAACAGGTATGGCACACTATGATACTGACCGTTTTGGTATCATTCCCCGTAACTCACCAAGACATGCTGATGTGCTTATCATCAGTGGATATGTGACAAAGAAATACCTTCCTGCTCTAAAAAGGATATGGGATCAGATGCCTGCACCAAAATGGGTCATATGCTTTGGAGACTGCGCCATAAGCGGCGGTCCATTCTATGAATCATACAGTACTCATCAGAACATTGACGAGGTATTCCCTGTAGATGTATTTGTGCCAGGCTGTCCTCCAAGATGTGAGGCTCTTATACAGGCATTTGTTGAGTTACAGAAGAAGATCGAAGCAAAGAAGGATAAAGGTACTGATTATTGAGGTGAATAAATGGACGCTAGATCTATTATTGCTTCACTTACTGACAGATTTCCAGAAGATATCTATGATGCAGATGTTGAATCAGATATAAGGACTGTTGCTAAGGTCAAGCCAGAAAATGTAGTTGATGTATGCCGCTATCTTAAAGATGAACTTTCCTTTGGACACCTGTGTTGTGAATTCGGGATCGATTATCCAGACAGGAATGAGATCGAAGTGGTTTATACGATAGGTTCCTATGAGCATCCGGTTGTGCTTAATATGAAGGCTGTACTTCCAAGGGATGATCCACAGATACGATCGGTAGTACCTGTATACTGGAATGCTAACTGGTACGAAAGAGAGACGTACGAACTGTTTGGTGTGGAATATATAGACCATCCCAACTTAAAGCAGCTTGTACTCCCGGAAGACATGTTGGGAGAATGGCCACTTCGAAAGGACTACAAAGGCTACCCAAACAAGACAGCTAAGAACTTGGTGTGAGGATTTGTTATGGAAGAAAAAATTCCGCCTTCTGAAATGATAGTACATCTTGGACCACAACACCCTATGATGCCAGGGCCATTCAGGCTGAATGCAAGACTCAAAGGTGAGTCAATTGTGGACTCTGAGATCGACATGGGCTGGATCCATAAAGGTATAGAGAAGATACTGGAGAACAAGACGTATCTTCAGGGAATAACCATTGTTGATAGGATATGCTATCTTGCAGCGATTACAAATGAAGAGGCATATGTAGGTTGTGTTGAGAAACTTGCAGGTATAGAGGTACCTGAAAGAGCACAGTACATCAGGGTCATCACAGAAGAGCTTTCCAGGATACAGAGCCATCTTCTGGGTATGGGTGAATATGCATCTTTCCTTGGTTTTGTAAGCATGTTCATGTTTACTATCAGGGATAGAGAAGATGTGATGACGCTTATAGACTCTATAACAGGAGCCCGTGTCACACATAATTTCCTGCGTTTTGGTGGTGTAAAGGACGACCTCCCTGAGGGGTTTGCACAAGATGCGAAATATGTATTTGAAAATCTCAGGAAGGATATTGATTCTTATGAGGAGCTCTACAGCACAGATGATATATACAGGGGAAGGACCGTAGGCATAGGTGTGCTAACCCCGGAGATCGCAAAAGACCTTGGAGTATCCGGCCCACCTTTAAGAGCCACAGGTGTTGACTTTGATATACGCAAGGATGAACCATATCTTGTATATGAAGATATTGATTTTAACGTATGTACCCAGAAAGAAGGTGACGTTTATGCAAGGATCCAGGTACGTCTGGATGAGATGCGTGAAAGCATGTATATCATTGAGCAGTGCCTTGACCAGATACCTTCCGGACCACTTTTCCCTGAAGGTACGCCATATGGTAAGAGATCACCTGTAATGAGGGTACCTGCAGGGGAGGTTTTCCATCGTGTTGAGGATCCAAGGGGTGAAATGGGGTTCTATATGGTATCTGATGGTTCTGAAAGGCCATACCGCGTGAAGATAAGAGGTCCTGTATATCCTACCCTGCAGGCACTACCCCCACTCCTGAAAGGTGTTAGTGTTGCTGATATAGTTTCTATAGCAGGCAGTATGGATACATGTACAAGTGAGGTTGACAGGTGATAACGATGCAGTTAGATGAAATTATTTTCAACCCTCTTCTTAGAAGTATCCTGGGCCTTGTGTTGATGGGAGTTATATTCCTTGGGGCAATGGTTGCAATTTGGTTTGAACGTAAGCTTTCAGCAGACATCCAGCAAAGATACGGTCCAATGAGGGCTGGACCCCATGGGGTACTTCAGCTTGTGGCAGATGCGATAAAACTGTTCACTAAAGAGGATATCATTCCAAGGGATGCTGACAGACTTCTTTTCGTTTCAGCACCAATAGTCCTCATGGCATCTGTTTTCCTAATGCTTGTAGCAATTCCCTTTGGTGCTATTATAATAAACGGGGAGACATATCCAATAGCAGCAACTGATATGGACATAAGTATTCTTTATATTCAGGCTGTGTCTGCGATATCCCTGATTGGTATATTCATGGTTGCATACAGTGCAAACAACAAATTCTCTGTTCTTGGTGCTTTTAGGAACTTCGCACGTATGATAGGATATGAGGTCCCTCTGGGTATCTGTATAGTAAGCGTTGCCATAATGGCCGGTTCACTTAACGTAATAGAGATAGTTAAGGCACAGGACCCTCTATGGTTCATCATCAAACAACCATTAGGTTTTTTTGTCTTCTTCATAGCAATGATGGCCGACATGGGTCGTTTACCGTTTGACCAGAATGAGTCTGAAGAAGAATTGGTTGCCGGGTGGATCACCGAATATACAAGTATGCGTTTTGGACTTGGTTTCTTTGCGGAATACATCCATATGATACTTGGCTCAATGTTGATTGTTCTGCTTTTCCTTGGAGGATGGAACCTTCCCGCAGCTCTGACTGCAAACACCATACTTGGAATAATTCTGCCTACTGCCTTCTTTATGGGCAAAGTGGCCTTGGTGATACTGTTCATTATACTGATAAGATGGGCTGTTCCAAGGTATAGGATAGACCAGGTAGTAGACCTTAGCTGGAAAAAACTTTTGCCGCTATCTTTCCTGAATCTGATTTGGGTAGTGGTACTGGTTTTGCTGGGGGTGTGAATGAATGGTTATAAAAAATATTATCACTGCAATAAAGAATATCTATTTCGGCCCGCCGGTTACCCGGAAGTGTCCTGAAATGGCCACCAGGCTTTCAGATCGGTTCAGAGGCTTACAGAAACTGGATAAACATAAATGCATAGGGTGTGGAATATGTGCCAACACATGTCCCAATAATGCTATTAAGATAGTCAGGTCACGTGTTGCACCTGATAAGGATAAACAAAGGTGGTTCCCTTCAATAGACATTGGACACTGCCTGTTCTGTGGTCTTTGTATCGACCAGTGTCCAAAAGAGGCACTCTCCAATACAAAGGTCTATCTTACAGGTATCATTCGATGGAACCACGAGGACCTTCTCTTTACTCCGGACATGCTGGCAAGGGAAGTTGATATCAATGCTGAAGAAGAAGCTGGTGAAGAGGTGAGCAGATGGACCCCACAATAGGCTCAATAATTGAAATGATCGTTTTTGCTGTCCTTGCTATTACAGCGATAGGATTCTCACTGTTCGTAGTAACAGCTCAGGATGTAGTAAGGGCAGCTCTGTCTTCGATAGGAACTATGTTCTCAGTTGCTGGTTTATTTATATTGCTCAATGCCCAGTTCCTTGGTGTAGTTCAGATACTTGTTTACGTTGGTGCAGTTGGTGTATTGATACTTTTTGCTGTAATGCTTACAAAGAAGGAGTTTGGTACAGATGCTTAATAAAGAGATATCCTTTACACTGATGCAGGTTATAACGTCTGTATACAACTATCTCAAACCAAGGATACTAGGAATGATAATTGCACTCCTGTTCCTTTCTGTTATTTTGGTGTCTGTGGCCTTTACAAACTGGCCTGCAGCAGATCATCTTCCTCAGAACATAGAGGATCAGAGTAATATAATGGGAATAGGGTTGCTCATATTTGATGATTTTGTGATTGCTTTTGAACTACTGGCACTTCTGTTACTTTCCTCATTGATGGGTGCTATGTATTTGGCCAAAGGAGATGATAACTGATGATACCTCTTACATTTTATCTTGCTCTTGCAGCGATCATCTTTTCCATAGGTCTTTATGGACTGATGACACAGCGAAGTGGTATCCGTGTTCTGATGTGCATTGAGCTGATGCTGAATGCAGCTCATATCAATCTAGTAGCTTTCTCAAGTTATAATAATGATCTTACAGGACAGGTATTTACACTCTTTTCAATATCACTTGCAGCAGCAGAGGCTGCGATAGGGTTTGCGATACTGATGTCCCTTTACAGAATGAAGGATACTATAAACCTTGACGCTCTTAACGTATTGAGGTGGTAAAGATGGTAGTAGAAGATTTTGCATTCCTCATTCCTCTGCTGCCTGCACTGGCCTTTGTGCTTACCTTCTTCCTTGGGAAGAAAATGCCAAGTGGCGGAGCTATAATACCAATAACGGCTATTGCAATATCATTTGTGATATCCTTACTTATCACACTCCGGCTGATCTCTGATCCATCTGATGTTGTGGTTCAGTCCTATGCCTGGTTTGCAATGTTTAACATAGGTATACTCATAGATCCACTTGCAGCAGTTATGCTGACAATGGTGACATTTGTCAGTCTTCTCATTCACATATACTCTATAGGATATATGTCACATGATAAGGCACAGCCCAGATACTTTGCCCTTACTGCTTTGTTCACAGCTTCAATGCTGGGTCTTATACTTTCAGACAACATCCTGCAGCTTTTCGTTTGCTGGGAGCTTGTTGGTGTTTGTTCATATCTGCTGATTGGTTTCTGGTTTGAGAAGCCATCTGCTGCATCTGCTGCCAAGAAGGCCTTTTTGACCACCAGGATTGGAGATGTGATGTTCCTTGCAGGAATAGTCATCCTTTTCTCTGACATGTTCAAGATATTTGGTGGCGCTATCCCTGATGGTGTCTATGTGCTCAGGTTCGATGAGATATTCGCACACATACCTGAGATAGCAGCAATGCACTCTACGATACTAGGCTATGAAGTAAGTCATATAACACTGATAACATTGCTCTTCCTGGGTGGTGCAATTGGTAAGTCCGGCCAGTTCCCGCTCCATGTGTGGCTTCCTGATG
>PXAV01000083.1 GCA_003565715.1 Methanosarcinaceae archaeon | reverse complement strand
TAATGTTGCTTATGGATGGTCTGTTGAATTTTTCAAGGGATTACCTTCCTGAAAAAAGAGGTGGCAAAATGGATGCTCCACTTGTGCTCACCACACGTATAGATCCAAGCGAGGTCGACAAGGAAGCTCATAATATAGATGTATGTGATCACTATCCCCTTGAATTCTATGAGGCTACATTAAAATATACAAGTCCAAAGGACCTGGAGGACAGTATGGATCTTATAAGCAGCAGACTTGGAACTCCTTATCAATATGATAAATTCATGTTCACTCATGATACAAGTGATATTGCCTCAGGTCCTTTGCATAGCGCCTACAAGACCCTTGGGACCATGGTTGAGAAAATGGATGCCCAGCTTGCCCTGGCAGATAAGATACGTGCGGTGGATTCTTCTAATGTTGCTGAAAGGGTACTGATATCACATTTTTTACCTGATATGTTCGGTAACCTCAGGGCGTTCTCAAGACAAGGTACAAGATGTCTGAAATGTACTGCTAAGTTTCGCAGACCTCCTCTTACAGGTGTATGTCCCAGGTGTGGGGGTAAGGTTATATTAACAGTACATGAGGGTGCGGTAAAAAAATACCTGGAAGTGTCTAAAAAGGTGGCCCGTGAGTATAATGTATCCAGCTACACCTGCCAGAGGATAGAATTACTTGGACTGGACATGAAATCACTTTTTGAGAATGACCGTTCAAAACAGACCGGACTTTTGGAGTTCATGTAATCTCTTATCTCTTTTTTGAGAATAAAACACAGTCCCAAAAAAATGAATCACTTGTGAACGATCAATATGTTTTCGGTATATTCCAGGATATAAGTTCATAGTAAGCTTGTCTATTTTTTTAAAGGAAGGCCAATGGCATTTATTTGATTTATTAGTTCTGTGAACTGTTCGGTTTCGAACTTTAGTACATCTTCCTTGCAAAGACCGATTGACATTTCACCATCATAGGTAAGCATATCAGGCCCCCTTCTGATAAACCGGTCAACCCCATCCCTGCAAAGTATATCAGATACCTGGGGATCATGTACAAATGCCCTTCCGGGTATAATAACAGTTTCTTTCACATTCCGAAGGTCAAGTCCTTCCAGATCCTTGATAGTTATCAGGCATCCTATGTCCTTGCCAACTGCCAGGACATTTACATCACTTCCAATTTTTGTGAATATTTCCTGCAGACGTTGTTGTGATGTCATGCTTGTAATGATCGTTGCATCCTTGCAAACAACAGGCAGGTTTGCAAGAATCCCTTTTTCATTCCTGATCGCATATGGTGAACCTATTAAAGGATCTTCAAGTGGGGTTCCTGTTATGCGCATATTATATCTTGAAGCCATGCTGCGGACGATCTGAGTAAACTCTTCTACACTATGGGTACTTACACCTTCCATTAAAGGTGCATTGTTCAATATGAGCCCTTCTTCAACACTGTTTGCAAAGCGCATTATTATGGCACCTCTGGCACCCATTACTTCAAGTTCATGTAGTGTTCCTTCAAGGATCTTCCCATCATTTACCCCTGGTATCAGAACAATTGCAGCGTAAACGTTACAATTCCGGCAGAACTGTCTCAGAACATCGATCGATGCCTGTGGTTCTGGATCATTCATATACTTCTTTCGCAACTCAGTATCAGTTGCAAAAACTGTATAAGAAACTTCCCTGACTCCGTATTCTATTAAGAAATCTGCCTCATTACCCTTATTGAATCCTTTTCCACTGGTGTATCCAAGGTGTATTGGTAAACCAAACTGTGCAAGATTTGCCACAAGTTCCATGAGGTCTGGGTAGCAGCTGATATCTCCTCCCCCGCTGATGGTGATCTTATCTATGTTGCTGCAGTCCATCATCATTTTCTGATACAGTTCTTGAAAGACATATTGTCCTGGCTTGAAACCGGAGTAAGCTTCCCTTATACCTCTGGTGCAGTAGTCACAGCCCTTTTTGAAAGGAAAACAATATTTGCATCCAAATGGAGGATTATCTTTAACTTTCTTAAAATAGCAGTATGTACAAAAACCATTGCAATCAATCCCCGGGCTACCTCCTACATCAGCGATTATTTCCATAGAACCGATTAGACATTATTCAGGTACTTATAGTTTTGCGGTAACAATTACACATGATCTAGCAAATCAATTATATTTGTGTGGTAAAATGATGGGTTCAGCGGGTTTATAGATTATTACGACAATCTGGTGCTAAATGATAACACTATTGTCAAAAACGATGCAAAAGGTTTAAACATCATAGTATCTTAATAATTTCGTTAAATCCCAATGCAAAACATTCGTATGGAGATTAGTTACAGAGTAATTGAATTCGGTCTGTGACCTGTACGTTTACAGCATGGGCGATTTCTGAATTGAAACATAGGAGGAAAATACAATTGTCTGATAAAATAGACATTTACGACGACAGAGGTAAACTGTTAGAAAGTGGCGTTGATCTTTTGGATATTGCGCCAACAAGGAACGCAACGATTCAAAATATCATAAAAGATACTAAAAGAACTGTTGCTGTTAATCTTGCAGGAATTGAAAAAGCACTCAAGACCGGTTCTATGGGTGGCAAAGGAAGAAAGATCCTTGGCAGAGAACTTAACTATGACATCATTGACAACGCAGGTGCTATCCAGGACGCTGTAGCAGACCTTGTAAGTGTAAGTGAAGGCGACGACACCAACGTAAAGGAGCTTGGTGGCGGAAAGCAGATGATAGTACAGGTACCAAGTGTAAGGGCACAGGTAGGTGCAGACTACGTATCCGCAAGTACCGTAACAGGTGCAGCAGTAGTTCAGACCATTATTGACATGTTCAACACTGACATGTTCGATGCACCAATAGTCAAGTCCGCTGTATGGGGTAATTACCCACAGACAATGGACATGTCTGGAGGTAACGTCCAGTCCATTCTTAGTATCCCACAGAACAATGAAGGTCTTGGTTTCTCAATGAGGAACATCACAACAAACCACATTGCTGCCATTACCGGCAAGAAAGCACTTAACTCAGCAGCACTTTCATCCATATTTGAGCAGGTAGGTATGTATGAGATGGGCAATGCTGTAGGACCATTCGAGAGACACCAGTTACTCGGTCTTGCATACCAGGGTCTTAACGCAAACAATATTGTATACGATATTGTAAAAGAGAACAGCAAGAACGGTACCATAGGAACTGTTATCCAATCTGTTGTTGACAAAGCCCTTGAGGCAGGGATCATATCAGTTGACAAGACCGCACCATCCGGATACAACTTCTATAAGGCAAATGATGTATCAATGTGGAATGCATGTGCAGCAGCCGGTCAGCTTGCAGCTACACTTGTGAACTGTGGTGCAGGAAGGGCAGCACAGAATGTATCCTCAACAATTCTCTACTTCAATGACATCATTGAGAAGGAAACAGGTCTTCCAGGCTGTGACATGGGTAGGGCCCAGGGTACTGCAGTAGGATTCTCATTCTTCAGTCACTCTATCTATGGTGGTGGCGGACCAGGTATATTCAACGGTAACCACGTTGTTACCAGGCACTCCAGAGGATTTGCAATTCCATGTGTATGTGCAGCAGTTTCACTTGATGCTGGTACACAGATGTTCTCAGTAGAGAAGACCTCAGCACTTGTAGGTAGCGTATTTGGCTCAATCAAAGAGTTCAGGGAGCCTATAAAGGCAATAGCAGATGCTCTATAAGCCACGACCCCATCCTTTAATATCACAAAGACAAAAAGGTACAAAAATGTCAGAAGCTTTTTCAGACACAAACACAAACACATTACAGCTTGAGATATTCCCTTCAAGACTGCTAAAACCAGAAACTGCACAGGAGTTACTTGGTGGGATAGCAGAGATAGAGGGAATCATAAGGCTGTTCATACATGGTCCACGTATCCCACAGACCGTACCCTACGGACCGGCCACAGGTGAGCCTGTGCAACATCCTGGGAATAAGGTCATAGAAGTAGCTGGGCAGGCCATAGAGCTTGCTGTATACGTTGGAAGTATCCGCATGGAAGTTGCTGACACAGATGTAAAAAGGCAGGTCAGGGAAGTTTGTGGTAGTATCCTTAGCATACCATTTGAGTTCAGGGAAGGCAATTTCATTCCAAGGAAACAGACTGTGAGTGACTATGCAAAGCGTGGTCCTGGTGCTGATCCAATGATGATAGGAATGACCGATCCCAAAGGAAAACTGAAACATTATCCGGTATGTGTTCTCAGATCGGATAATAATGAAGAGTGATACTATGTTCGACCGGGAAACACAGGTTGTGGATTGCAGACATGGAATGGGTCTTGGCAGAGGAGGAGGACTTGCACAAAGAGGTACTCTTTCTGAGACAGGCAGGCCCGATGTCATAGCAGTTGCAATGAGCCCGGGAAGAAGGCATATCACAAAACCAGTTTGTGAGCTCACATATGGGATGCGTCGTGAAGAGATACAGGTCAGTGTGCTTGTGCTGAACACCGGTTCAGGTGTTCCGGACACCAATATGGGTTCCGGTTCATTTGGGATAAGTCCCGAAGAGATCGCACAAATAAACAGGCACAAGGTCGCTGTAATCCACACTGGGAACATAAGGGACCATGTGGTAAGGAAGATAAAGGCAATACTAGAGGAAGCAGATGTCCCCGTAGTAGTTGTTTGCCAGACCCTCGTTGATTTTGAGGATTTTGCAATGGCCGGGGTTAAGACAAGACTTGTAAAACCAAAGGAAAGTGATATCTTAGCTAAAGGAAGGGTAATGGAAATTGTGACGGGAATCACACGGGGCGAATCATGTTCAAGGGAAAAACTGAACGAACTTGTGAAAGCCGTGAAAACCACAATGAGATCATTAGAGAATTAAGGAGTGAATAATTATGGCATATGAACCACAATATTATCCAGGAGCAACATCAGTTGCTGAAAACAGAAGAAAACACATGTCAGGAAAAGTTGAGAAACTCAGAGACATCTCCGACGATGACCTGACACTTATACTCGGACACCGTGCACCAGGTAGTGACTACCCAAGCACACACCCACCACTCACAGAAATGGGTGAGCCGGAGTGTTCCATCAGAGAACTTGTAGAACCAACACCAGGCGCAAAAGCTGGTGACAGGGTAAGGTATGTGCAGTTTGTAGACTCAATGTACAATGCACCATCAACCCCATATTTCAGGTCCTACGCAGCAGCGATCAATTTCAGAGGTGTGGACCCAGGTACCCTTTCCGGTCGTCAGGTCGTAGAGGCCCGTGAGAGGGACATGGAAGAGCTTGCAAAGTTCCAGATAGAAACAGAGATGACCTGTCCTGCACTTGCAGGTCTTAGAGGTGCAACAGTGCACGGTCACTCACTCAGGCTTCCAGAAGATGGTGTAATGTTCGATATGCTTGACAGGGTAAGGAAGGAAGGCGACTCTATCATAATGCACAAGGATCAGGTAGGAAGGCCAATAGACAAGAAGGTAAACCTTGGAAAAGCAATGTCTGCAGACGAGGCAGCAAAGAGAACGACCATCTACCGTGCTGACAATATTGCATTCAGAGACGATGCAGAAGTATTAGAATGGGTACACAGGGTATTCAAGCAGAGAACCATATACGGCTTCAAGCCAGAAGCTACAGAACTGTGAGGTGATTATAATGGCAAATGACAGACAGAAAATGTTTGCAAAACATATGGAGGCCAAGTTCACAAAAGAACATGGTAGCAACAAAATGGAAGGCGGCGAGATCACAGACATGGTAGGTAAATACTACAGACTTGGTGTTGATCAGGCCCCTAGAAAAGTAGAGATGAAAAAGGCAGGTCAGGAAATAGCAAATAAGAGAGGACTTGTCGGTTACAATCCAATGATGCACTGTGGTGGTATACCACTTGGTCAGAGAGCAATAACACCATCATTCCTGTCAGGCACAGACGACATGGTCGAGGTAGATGATCTCCACTACGTCAACAACTCTGCAATGCAGCAGATGTGGGATGACATTAGAAGGTCTGTTGTCGTCGGTATGGACATGGCACACGAGACCCTTGAGAAGAGGCTTGGAATCGAGGTTACACCTGAGACCATCAACCACTACCTTGAGACCCTAAACCATGCACTACCTGGTGGAGCAGTTGTTCAGGAACACATGGTAGAGACCCATCCAGCACTTGTGGATGACTGTTTCGTTAAGATGTTCACCGGTGACGATGAACTTGCAGATGAGATAGACAAGCAGTTCCTCATTGACATCAACAAGGAATTCCCTGCAGAGCAGGCAGAACAGATCAAGGCAGCTATTGGCAAGTCATCCTGGCAGGCAGCACATATCCCAACAATTGTCAGCAGGACAACAGATGGAGCTCAGACCAGCAGATGGATGGCAATGCAGGTAGGTATGTCCTTTATATCCGCATACAGCATGTGTGCCGGTGAAGCAGCAGTAGCTGATCTTTCATATGCAGCAAAACACGCTGGTGTTATCTCAATGGGTGAGATGCTACCTGCAAGACGTGCACGTGGTCCAAACGAGCCTGGTGGAGTTTCATTCGGCCACTTCGCAGATATTATTCAGACAAGTCGCAAAACACCAGAAAATCCTGCAAACGTTGCCCTTGAGGTAGTCGGTGCTGGATGTATGCTCTACGACCAGATATGGCTTGGTTCCTACATGTCCGGTGGTGTAGGTTTCACACAGTATGCAACAGCAGGTTACACCAATAACATCCTTGATGACAACCTCTATTACAACATTGACTACATCAACGACAAGTACAATGATGCAGCAAAGACCGGTACAGACAATAAGGTACAGGCAACACTTGATGTTGTAAAGGATATTTCAACAGAGTCTACCATATATGGCCTTGAGAACTACGAGAAGTACCCAACAACCCTTGAAGACCACTTCGGTGGATCACAGAGGGCAACAAGTCTTTCAGCAGCAGCTGGTTCTGCTGTAGCTATTGCAACGGGTAACGGAAACGCTGGTCTTTCCGGATGGTACCTCTCAATGTACCTGCACAAGGAAGCACATGGCCGTCTTGGTTTCTTCGGATACGATCTGCAGGATCAGTGTGGTGCCACAAATGTTCTCTCATACCAGTCAGATGAAGGTCTGGCACTTGAACTCCGTGGACCGAACTATCCAAACTATGCAATGAACGTAGGTCACCAGGGTGGATATGCTGCTATCACTTCCGCTGCACACGCAGGACGTGGAGATGCATTTTCAGCCAATCCTCTGATCAAGGTCTGTTTCGCAGACAGCCTCCTGCCATTTGACTTTACCAAGCCAAGGAAGGAGTTTGCACGCGGAGCTCTCAGAGAGTTCGAGCCAGCTGGTGAGAGATCACTCATCATCCCTGCAAAGTAATTTCAGAACAAGTGTAGGCTTTATGCCTACCATACTTTTTTTTTAAATACATATAATGTGCAGCAGATAATATTTTTTTATAGTTCGATATTATACTGCGTACTTACTGGTCATTTATTTTTGTTGTTCTTTCTATTTCTTCCTGATCATTCATCCTGCATGTTTATATTCATTGTTTTTTAGTGCTGTTTTACAATGCTGATTGTATTGTTAAATGATAATCTTAAATATTCCAATGCCATTCTTTTTTACATAACCTTATAGTGAACCTGATCTTAAGGAGTGAACTAAAATGCAATACAGTCTTGGAATTGATGCTGGCGGAACCTTTACAGACGGTGTTATTATCCGTGACTCGGATGGAGTGATAATGGATTCTGCAAAAGTTCTTACTACATATCCTGATCCAATAGGAGGAATAAAAAGGGCGATCGATTCTATGGATCAGGGTCTTGTTAAGGATGTAAAACTTGTTTCTGTTTCAACGACCCTGTCCACTAATACCATACTAGAAGATACAGGTTTTCCCGTTGGTGTCATCCTTGTTGGTGACTATGTTCTCCCCAAGGAAGGTTTCCCTGCAATATATCACGTAAGGCTAGATGGTGGGCACACAAGCAATGGTGAAGAAGCTGCACCACTTGATGAAGAAGGTGTTAGAAGATTTGCCCTTGAAGTGAAAGACAAAGTTGCTGCATTCTCAGTTTCTTCATTTTTCAGTAATCGTAACTCTGAACATGAAATGAGGGTGAAAGGGATAATAAGGGAGTTGACAGGGCTTCCGGTTGTGTGTGGACATGAACTCTCCCAGGATGTTGGGGCGTATGACCGTGCTATCACTGCTTATCTTAATGCCCAGCTGCTACCTATTACGCACAAATTCATTCAATCTATTATAAAGGATATCGATTCACGAGGCATTCGGGCTAATCTTCTTATGCTTAAATGTGATGGTTCTGTCGTTAGTATGGAAGAAGCACTTGAGCGCCCAATCGAATCCATTTTTTCCGGACCGGCTGCAAGCCTTGTAGGCGCTTCTTCGCTTACAGGTTATGATACATGTGTTGTTCTTGATGTAGGGGGTACCAGTACAGATGTTGCTCTTATAAAAAAAGGAGTTCCTGAAATAAGTGATCAGGGGGCTATTGTTGGTGGCTGGAAGACAATGGTCAAAGCCATAAGGATGGAAACCTCTGCAACTGGAGGTGATAGCCATATATGGGTTCAGGATAATAAGTTCCACATAGGACCCAGGAGGGTTATCCCTCTTTGCCGCGCAGCTGCTGAGTATACAGGTTTCCTCAAGCGCCTTAAAGAATGCAAACCCCCGTCAAGAAAGCTTTTTTGTGAGAATGTCCAGCCGACAAAATTCTTTGTACGCACCGGTATAAGATACTGTGAGCTGACAGGGACAGAAGAAGAGATATATGATGTTATTCATGGTATCCCTCTGTCTTATGTAGATATAGTCCAGCTTCTCAAAAAGCAGCCAAGTGTCAGGGCCCTTGACAGCCTCATTCAGAAAAGGCTTATACAGGCCATTGGCTTTACTCCAACAGATGCTCTTCATGTTCTTGGTGAGTTTGATATCTGGGAATCAGAAGCATCATTAATAGGTGCCGGGAAACTTGCCAAACAACTACGTCTAAGTAACGAAGAGGTATGTGAAGCAGTTAGGGGGAAGGTTGCATGGAATATGGCTTGTGCTCTTGTTTCATATCTTGTTCCGGGTATCCAGGTCAGTGTGATCGATAAGATGCTTTCTGCAGAGAATTTCACCAGATTCAGAATTGACATACCTGTTGTGCTGCTTGGAGGTCCAGTTCCTGCTTTTAAGGATGAGATGGAAAAGCTTGTAGATGCTGAGATAGTTGTTCCGGAACATGCAAGTGTGGGCAATGCTGTTGGTGCTCTTTTGGGTAAGGGTATCAAACGTGTTGAACTGTTGATAAAAAAAGACTTTTCTCCTATAACAGGTGAGGATGTAAGTGCTGAGGAGCTGAAAAATGCTAAAGAGCAGATAAGGTATTTTGTCTTCTCTCCAATGGGAAGGTCAACATTCTCCCAGTATGGCGAGGCACATGAATTTGCCAGGGATACAGCTAAATGGCTAGTGCTTGATTATATGAAGGCAGCCGGATACTCGATAAACGATGTAAAGATCGAGGTCACAAAAAAGGATATTGTTGTAAGGGAAGGTGAAGAGCCATCTGAAAGTAAGATCATCGTAATTGGCATTGGTACTTCCAGGTTAATTATTGAAAAAGATTTTATACCTGATTATATGCATAAAAAGGCCATAAGTACAAGGACCGCCGTTGAACGCTCATATTCAGGAAAATAATTACTTGTATATCCCAATTTTCTTGGCATATTTACAATATATTATCAGGAATATGATATCTTAGCACCCATATCCTGTATTTTTTCAAAGAAGTCAGGGAACGATATATCAACAGCATCTGCAGTATCTATTATTGTATCTCCGGCTACCATACCGGCAATTGTCAGAGCCATTACTATTCTGTGATCATGCCAGCCATGCAAATGTGCACCTTTCAGTGTTCCACCGTTTATAAGCAACTTGTCAGTTTCCTCTTTTACAGATATTCCCATCTTTGTAAGCTCCAGTGCCATTGCATGTAATCTGTCTGTTTCCTTGTAGCGCACATGCTCTGCATTATCTATAACAGTTAATCCATCTGCACAGGCGGCAAGGACAGCAACTGTAGGCACAAGGTCAGGAGTTGCACCAGCATCAAAAGTTATACCCTTTAAGCTTTTACCAGTTATCTTTACAATTCCTTCTTCTTTGTTCCATGAGATATCTGCACCCATATGTTCAAGAACATTGATTATTTCCACATCTCCCTGTCTGGAAGGAAAGAGATTCTTAACTATGACAGATGATCTACTCATAGCAGCAGCAGCAAGCAGATAGGAGGCTGATGAGAAGTCGCCAGGAACAGTATACTCCTTTAGATCATAATGTTGCATGCCAGGTATTATAAAACGTGTGATATCCTCCTCCTCAAGAACTATACTGGCACCTGCCTTTTCTATAAGCTCCATAGTGACTTCCACATAAGGCTTTGATTTCATATCGCCTTTTATGGTAAGGTTTGTATCTTTTGTTGTAAGTGGGCATGCTATAAGGAGTGCGGAAATGAATTGCGAGCTCATCGATCCATCGATAATTGTATTATTTCCTGAAATCCTGCCTCTGATCACAAGGGGTGCACAGCCGTTTCCTCTGGTTGAATATGCTTCCACACCAAGTCTGTTGAGCACATCCAGAAGTGGCTGGTTTGGCCTGCTTCTTATGGAACTGTCACCTGTAAGTACTGTTACACCGTTTGTAAGTGCTGCTACAGCTGTCATGAAACGAAGAGTGGTCCCGGAATTTGCTACATCTATAACATCATTGGGGACGAAGGGTCTGCCTTTTACACCTTTGACATGTATACTGTCATCTTTTTCTTCAATAATTGCTCCAAAGGCTTTACATGCACTTATTGTTGCACGTGTGTCAGCTGACATCAGGGGGCGCTGGATCACACATTCATCAGAAAGGGTGGCTATTGTTATTGCTCGGTGGGTATAACTTTTAGAAGGTGGTGCAAATACTTCACCTTTGATGTTTGAAGTGCTGACAGATACTTTCATATTATCCTCTTTTTTGTGGATTCCGGTAATAGGTTGTCGGGGTATTCCATGTACTGAAATATAGCGAATAGAATAACCTTTATCGATGATATTCTTATCGATAATATTCTTATCGATAGGCAGAAATCATCCATCAATACTATATTTTATAAAAATATTTATTTTTGCTAACATATAAGCAACCTAATTAAAATAAGAGTTCATATATTACATAGTCTGGTGTGAAGAAATGAAGTGTTATACTATTGGATATGCTAATCGTGAACCTGATGATTTCATTGGGATGCTTATTGAACACAGGATCACCCATCTTGTGGATATCAGGCGTTATCCGCAGTCTACATTCAGGGAATATGATAAGGAATCACTTGAATATCTGCTTCCAAAGAATGGTATATTGTATTTCCATTGTGAAGGCCTTGGTGGCATGAGGGATTCCACATATACTGAATATATGGCTACTGATCCATTCCGCAGCAGTTTTGACAGGCTAATCACATTTATGAATAAGATAAACGAAGATGCCGGTCAGATCGTACTGATGTGTGCGGAAAAAAGCCCAAAAAGCTGCCACAGACAGTATCTGTCAACAAGACTTGAAGAAAATGGTTTAGAGGTCACCCACCTGTTAGAAAGGGGGCAGACAAACCTCTTTTATTTTTAATATCTTTTGTTTCCAATAATATCTTACATTGCACGTAGTCTTTTTACACGCTCCTCTGTAACAGGATGTGTCCTGAAAAGGTTCATTATAGAGTTACCTTTCAGAGGATTTACAATGAACATATGTGCGGTAGCTTCTGAGGGCTTTGAGTCGCCTTTTCTCTCTCTGTAATGTGAATTACCATATTCCAGTTTTTCCAGTGCACTTGCCAAAGCCCATGGTTTTTGTGAGATGCGTGAACCTTCCTCATCTGCAGCAAACTCCCTGGACCTTGATATGGCAAGCTGTATTATAGTCGCTGCAATAGGGGCCACTATTACAAGAGCCAGAAATCCTATAAGGTTTCCGGGTCCCTGGCTATCTCCTCTATTTACTCCAAATATTGCTGCCCACTTGACCCATGTTGCTACCATTGTTATTACACCTGCAATGGTCGCTGCAACAGCACTTATCAATGTGTCACGGTTCTTTACATGTGCAAGTTCATGGGCCATGACACCTTCAAGTTCTTCTGCGCTGAGAAGGTCCATTATACCTGTTGTAGCTGCAACAGCAGCATGTTTTGGATCCCTGCCAGTTGCAAATGCATTGGGCATTGAAGTGTTTACTATGTAAACCTTTGGCATTGGTAGGTTTGCACGGGTAGTAAGTTGCTGAACGATACCATAAAGTTGCGGAGCCTCTGCCGCGGTGACCTCCTGAGCACGGTACATCTTCAGGACTATCTTATCACTGTACCAATAAGTTCCAAAGTTCATGACAATTGCAAATATGAATGCAATTATCATTCCTGAAGTCCCACCTACCATCTGGCCTATAATAATCAATAGACCGGTAAGGGTCGCAAGTAACAAAGTTGTTTTTATCATATTTCCCATGATTTTCCCCTTAGGTATGGTATATTTTCTAAGCGCGAATACATTGTTTGTTCATCTATAAGTATATTTCGATAATCTAAAGAAAAGAACGAAAAATAAACATTCATATATCTTCTATCTCTATATCCTCAAAGTCCATATCATTGATAAGTGTTTCAAGCTCTGTAAGCATCTCTTCAAGTTCATCTATCTCTTTTTCTGTTATGCCGACCATACTTTCTATCAGGACTTCATCTAAGGGTTCACTATCATTTCCATTATTATGATATCCGTTAGTTATCATATCAGTATCATCCCTCTCAGCACAGCCTGAAAATGCAATGGTTGCGATAAGTAGAGCAATGATTATAATATGCTTTGCTTTGATCATTACTTATCCCTCTGCGTTCACTGCATATAGCATCCTGCCCATTCACCGGATTGTCCGTGAAGGTTATATGTGCCATTCCCTGAAAGTACTGTTGTACCTGTTCCACTGACAACAAGCTCCATGTCAAGGCCCTGAACCATGACAGTAAGGCGTTCTCCTTCAATTTGGACATCACCTGTTATATCTGTATAGACAAAAGCACGGTTATCATCCTCACCATTTCCTGCATCTTCATTGGAACGCTCATATTCAGCACTGCTGAGGTTTATATCTGCTGTACCTGTAAGGTCCCTTATCACAAGTTTAGCCTCAGAAGCTGTGAAGGTTATATTGACATCCCCTGATATTACAGCAGTGCCATTCCCCCTGGCAGTCAGTACATCCTCGCCGTTGAGTGTTATCATTCCCTGTCTTTGCTGTCTTAGTTCTGTTAGCATTTTCCGCAGTACAGCATTTGAATCATTAAGTTCCTTCCCGGCAGCCACAAGATATCTGTTAGCCTCTCTTATATTGTTCCTATCGGCTCTGCTTTCCATATCATAGATGTTAACTGCACGAACATGCTTTTCCCTTGCACTGATGACAAGCTCTTTATAGCGGGCAAGCATTACCTCAAGCTCTTCTACATCCTGGCCATTTGTTTTCATAGAAGCTATTTCATTCTCAAGGCGTACTATAATGGATTCAGATGTTCTGATAACCTCACCCACCCTGTTATCTACATTTCTTCCAGATGATACCATTATGTCCCTGTGTGCCTCATTCCATATGGTCCTGATATTCCCTGCAGAATCTGACAGCTCTTTTCTGCTTGTGGCATTTTCGACTTTGTTCCTCTCATCGTTCAATTTGTTTATGTGGACCATATTATCTATCCGTGTCAGCATATAATCGATTGAACTGATAAGATATGTCTTTGTTACATCGATGGCTTCCTGGGTATCCATGTTTGGGTTCTGCGATCTCATAATAGCAAAGTCACTCTTAGCTGCCACAAAATTTGTAGCATGATCAGGTTTTCCTGTCCTTTTTGTAATTTCAACTCCTGAAG
>PXAV01000070.1 GCA_003565715.1 Methanosarcinaceae archaeon | reverse complement strand
GTGGGTTGGAGATGACTTTGTCTAGCGAGGCCTTTACGGCATGGCCGGGATGCGGGTCCTGATCACCATGGATTGCGACGACGTCGCAAGTAATCTTTGCCCCCATCGACAGCATCTCGCCGCGTTTTCTCATGGCGGAAGCTTCCGGCCAGATGGATGCAAACACTTCATAACAATAATGCGCGTCGTCAATGGGCATGTCGATCGGCCTATAAGAGTCGATTTTATCCATGAGACGCCCAAACCTCCGAAAGACATCATCCATGTCTTCTTTCTTAGGATTCGCGAACTGTGCGCGCATCCTCGACAGTTCAGACGCTTCTTCAGGTGAAAGCTTGCTTTCGCGTTGCTCGCGCAAATCGTCTTGGTGAACATCTTCAAGCATGCCGCTTGATACGAGTATCAACTTCTTCACAAGCGCCGGATGGGTGGCTGCAAACATGAAGCCCAACATAGCCCCCCACGAATGCCCGATGAGGATGACCGGCATGCAAGCGTGTGCATCCATGATACGACGTAACTCCTCGATTTGACTTGGGATGGTTTTTTCAGTCTGAAACGGTTCGAGCAGGCCATGGGTTTTCCCGAGTGTTTCGCAGAGTGATTTCACGCTTCCGGCAGCGCCGGGACCGCCGTGAACAACAACGATTGTATAGGGGGCTGATCCATGTTTTCTATATGTCATGGTCATCTCCTTAACATGATTTCACGTTTTATTGCCCCATTTACATGCGACATAGCCCATACTCGGCCAAATAGAAAGACTCAAAGGGTGTTCACCATTACAGTCCTTCTTCATGCTCCAAGTCAACCATGACTCTTAAGAACTGTGACCCGCTTCCGAACAACGCTCCGTCATCTATTTCCTTCTTCTATCTTGTACTCCGCCCACAATGGTTGGTTTTTTCGAATGAATACGCGTCATCCGCTTCAGTGAAATACACAATACACGAAAAACCTTCGGATAATATGAGCATGAACTGCAGCAAATTGGTTTTATCAATAAACTCATGCATAGCTTTGATTCTTCTTTTTTGTCGGTGTATCAAAATGACTTGTAACTCTGTTACTCTCAGCAACTAGACTTCTTGTTTTTGACGAATCCTATTCTCAAGATTCAGATTTAGAGTTGACCAACCTGAGTAAGAAACACATCAACAATATCGGCATCAAACTGTGTCCCCGCATGGCGTTTCAACTCTTCAACGGCTTCTTGCTTTTTCAATGCTTTCCGATAAGGTCTATCAGCAGTCATCGCTTCATAAGCATCCGCAACGGCGATAATCCTTGAAAAGAGGGGTATCTTGTCACCGGTAATTCCATTTGGATACCCTTTTCCATCCATGCGTTCATGATGACTCATCGCATATTCTGCAATATTCGAGTAGCGGTCGGCGGCCCTTAAGATTTGGTAGCCACTAACCGTATGTTTTCTCATGATTTCCCATTCGTCTTCGGTTAATTTGCCGGGTTTATCAAGAATTCTATCTGGAATGGTGATTTTTCCTATATCATGGTACAACCCCGCCATTTGCAACTCGTTCAAGTCCTCTTTCTTCAAGTTCATGGCTTCGCCGATTGTCCTACAGTATTCACTCACGCGCTCAGAATGGACCTTTTCTTCAGCGAACTTGTTTTGTAGCGTTTGTAGAATCGATTTAATCGCGTCATTTCGACCGCTCATTCCTTCTACCACTTTGTTCCTATACATATTGTTCTCTGCGCGGGTAATCGTCGTGCGAATGCTTTCATCTTCGCGATGCTTGATGTCATAACCGATCGCTAATGAAACATTGATATCCTTAACGGATATCTGATCCTTGGTCTTCTCAATCTTTCGAATCATTCGGTCAAGTTTAGCGGCGTTCGTGTTCGGACAAATCATGGCAAACTCATCTCCGCCGATGCGTGCGAGAAACTGGTTTTTCTCCTTAACAGAATTCAACTTATCCGCAGTGAGTCTTAATGCCTCATTACCGAACTGATGGCCATAAGCGTCATTGATCAGCTTTAATCCATTCATATCCAGATAGACGATGCCTAATGGATAAAACCGTTCTTTGTCATACTTCATTAGCATTTCTTGAAAATACCGCCGATTGGGAATGTCTGTCAAATAATCGTGATTGCTAATATGAACAATCTCTCGTTCTCTTGATTTTCTTTCTGTAATATCAGAAATGACTGCAAAAATGTATGCCTGTCCTTCAAGGCTAATTTTATTTAAACTCAGTTCCACCGGATAAACGCTTCCATCTTTACGCTGATGTTCTGCTTCGTCTTTATACATGTCGCCGATTTTCAAGTCTTTCCATAGTTTTAAGACTTGACTTTTATCCATCGTAAATTGTGAACCTTTTCGATGTATGTCGAACACATTCAACGTCAACAGTTCTTCTTCACCATACCCTGTCAGTTTGATTGCAGCGTCATTGACTTCAACGATATTCCCTTCTAAATCATGTAAAAACAGCCCATCTGCAGATTGCTTGATGAGTGTTCTGTATTTCATTTCAGACTTTTCCAATCGTTCTTCTGCTTTTCGTTTTTCTGTGATGTCATGGGCTAGGATTGCAATATCCTCGCCCATCGATACGATGACCAAGCGCAACCAAATGGAGTCGGAGATTATCTGCTCAACGTTGACCTGTTCAATGACTTGCGATCTACCCGTGTTTGCGACTTCCATATATTTTTCAAATATGGCTGTACCACGATGGTCCGGTAAGAGTTCTAACAAGCTTTTGCCCATGACTTCTTCAGGATCTGTTCGGTTGATCCGTGCAACGGCTTCATTTTCATAAACAAATGTAAAGTCGATAATCTCGCCTGTTTCGTTGCGAACGGGCTTTAGGATGGTGAATCCATCGGGAGACATTTCCTGTGCGATTCTGAATTTCTCTTCACTCTTTTTCAGTTCAGCTTCAATGTGTTTACGCTGAGTGATATCTGTGTGCGTTCCGATGAATCTTTTGGGTTGACCATCTTCAGTGTACTCGAAGATTTTTCCTTTACCTTCAATCCACATCCATGATTCATCTTTACGCATAAAGCGGAATTCAACCTGGAAATCTGAATGTTTTCCGGTAATATAGTTCTTAATAGTGTTCTCTACCCTGTTAAAGTCTTCTGGATGCACGCGTTTTTGAAACGCTTCAAAAGTGCTAGGAAACTCTTGAGGTGAATACCCTGCCATGACATAATAACGGTCGTCAAACTCAACCAAG
>PXAV01000178.1 GCA_003565715.1 Methanosarcinaceae archaeon | reverse complement strand
AGTGTATATGACCGAATTGGGGAATATAAGCAGCAAGGGTTATCTGATGAGGAAGTAGAGGAAAAGATGGTTAGAGAAACAAACCTCAGTCCTGATTTTGTAAAGTTCTTAATTAAAGCAATAGATTGATCTCATTGCTTCTTTTCTTTCCTTTTGTATGATACATCAAATAAATTTACATAAGTTCGCTCCAGTTAATATACCGGCAATATTTTCCTCCAACTGAGATGGTATATAGAGTAAAATGGTATTAGAAGTGCTGATAACCTCCTTGTCTCAATGCCGAGGTGACAGAGTGGCTAATGTAACCGACTGCAGATCGGTTTTTCGGGAGTTCGAATCTCTCCCTCGGCACTTCTATAGATCAATTACAGAAACCCTGGGGCTTAAGGTATACAATGTGCTATCAAGGCACCAGATGATCAGTTGGGTTTTAATAAAAAGAGTTAAGATGTATGCACAAATGCCCATCAGGAATAGAGCAGATGATAGCCTTTTTTCAGGTAGGATGGATGCCGGGAGTTTAACATGTTGCTATAAAAATTCTATCAACGTTTGCTGTTTTCTTCCAGACGGTCCAATCTGTCAAATATCCGGCCCATTGCAAGCAGTGCCGGATATGGGAGTTTGTTATGGGCCAGTTCCTGGCCGGAGGGGGACAGGAGTGTGGCTTTCGTTGCAGGAATTCCTACCACAGTAGCTTCCGGAGGAACTGAACGGATGACAACCGAACCTGCACCAACCTTTGCACCTTTTCCTATTGTTATAGGCCCAAGCAATATAGCACCTGAGCCAAGGACAGCACCACTTTTTACATTTGGATGACGCTTTGTTTTTTCAAGGTCTGTTCCTCCAAGTACAACTCCCATGTATATGGGTACATCATCACCTACCTCAGCAGTTTCACCTATAACAACTCCTGATCCATGATCGATGAACACTCTTTTTCCAACCTTTGCATCTGGGTGGATCTCAATTCCTGTCAGTCCTCTTGATATATGGGACAGCAATCTGGCAGGGAAGAAAAGGCTTTCTTCCACAGGAAGTGGGCAGCACGATGAGCCCAGACTGCATGCAATCCCGGGTAACAGCAGAGCACTTCAAGTGTGGAACGTGCTGCAGGGTCCTTTTCAAATACTGTTTTGATGTCTTCTCTTATGCTCATTTGAATTCTTCACATTAAATTCCAAAGAGGTCGGTGCTCAGATAACGTTCTCCTGTATCCGGCAAAACAACAATTATCGTCTTTCCCTTGAATTCTTCACGGGCAGCAACCTGAAGGGCAGCGTATGTCGCAGCACCTGAAGATATACCTGCTAATATACCTTCTTCAAGTGCTAACTTTCGTGTTGTTGCTGCTGCATTGTCAGCATTTACCCTGATTATCTCATCCACAAGATCAAGTTTTAGCACATCAGGGACAAAACCGGCACCAATTCCCTGTATCCTGTGGGGGCCGGGTTTCCCGCCGCTGAGTACCGGAGATTCCACAGGTTCCACTGCAATTGCCCTGAATGATGGTTTTCTTCTCTTGAGAACTCCTGCAACACCTGCGATAGTCCCACCGGTACCTACTCCGGCCACCAGCACATCCACATTGCCATCGGTATCTTTCCATATTTCCTCAGCAGTGGTCCTCTGGTGAACTTGCGGGTTTGCAGGGTTTTGGAACTGCTGGGGTATGTAAAGTCTGTTCGGCTCTTCACGGACCAGTTGCTCTGCTTTACTGATGGCTCCTTTCATTCCTTTGTCCCCCGGGGTCAGGATGAGTTCTGCTCCAAAGACCTTCAATAGTTTTCGCCTCTCTATGCTCATTGTTTCTGGCATGACCAGCGTAAGTTTGTATCCCCTTGCCGCACAGACAGCTGCAAGTGCTATACCTGTGTTACCGCTGGTTGGCTCTACAATGACCGTATCCTCTGTTATCTTGCCCTGCCTTTGGGCTTCTTCGATCATTGCCAATCCTATCCTGTCCTTTACACTTCCCATGGGATTAAAGGATTCAAGCTTAACAATCACATCAGCATCCAGTCCTTCTGTAATATGATTTAGTCTGACCAGTGGTGTGTTACCAATAGTCCACGTTATATCATTGTATACTCTTCCCATTTTCTCACCTATTGAATGTCAAGTGTTCTGTTTTTGCTACGGTAGATGATGTTAGCAGCTGTTGTCCGTATGAAGTGGCAATACCATTCATTGGTTCTGTTGCTCCTGCCAGGTGTTTCATCAGGATCATTATTTGATGGAAAGTTTATGCCTTTAGCAGTGCTTTTTCCAGATCATATATTGATGAGAATATATTCACAATCGTGAAACATCAAAACTTGTTTAAATTATCTTGTTATTTAAAGCTGTTTTATGTGGCAAAAAACGCCGCAAAAAGTGATAACTTTCCATTCATGTACATCAGTATCCTGAACAAAAAAAATGAAATCTCCTAAAAAGAAAGGTAAATCAGGCAATTGCTTTTAAGCAGTTTATGATCAAAGTTTTATTGTAAACAATTCCAGAGATGTTTTTAAGCCTCCATGCTGATCTCATAGAAACTTTGCCTGGAGTCAATGAAATTAAATCTTTCCAGTAATATCTGCTCATCTTTTAGCCGACTTAATGCATACCTGACAGTTCGTGGTGGGAGGATAGTTTCCCGAACTATATCTTTCTGTGTCATCTGTCCTTTGAACTTGAGGACATTTAACACAAGTTTTGCCGAAGGGGGCAGTTTTTCAATTCGAGCTTGCTTTACTTCATTTCCAGATCTACTGGCAACAAAAACGATCCCTCATTTTGTATCTCCTTTATTATTTATTGTTCTGATAGAACCTTGTCCGGCTCACTATCGAACAATTCACGATTGTGAACATAATAGTAAAAACACTGCTAGTAATTAAATCTTTTTGATTTCGATCAACTGGAGGGGATGGTTTGTGATCTCATTTAAATGGCCGGTACAGTAGCTAGCTTTTATCCCGGGCAAGTGCTTGCTGTTATCAATGTCTTTAAAACACTAATTGTAGCTTCATTAATGAATATAGGATCAAGTTTCATCTATAATGTATATTATATAATTACTAAAGACCGCAATTTATTATCAAAAGGTCAAATTCTCTTGCATTCTATGTTGGCTAATGTACCCCATATCGCAATCCTTTTATATCAAGCCTGTTATGTAAGGGTGCTCGCGACGGGCACAGTGATGCGGTCAGTGCATCAGTATATCTGTCCGGCGAGAGAATAATGATGAAGTATTACTTTGATTT
>PXAV01000072.1 GCA_003565715.1 Methanosarcinaceae archaeon | reverse complement strand
TCTGCTTTTGTCCCTTCTTCCTGTTCCATTCCCATGAATATTGTTCCTTCTTCCTGTTCCATTCCCATGAATATTGTTCCTTCTTCCTGTTCATATCTCTGGAAGGTGGCTCTTTCTTCTGAATCATGATGGTCAGATGACTGATCATTTTTTGGAATGTTTAAAGCTTCTGCCAACTTTTCTTTGTTTTGAATTGAGTTCTGTTCTAATGGCAAACTAGAGTCTTTATTGTGGAATGTTTTTGTTGTCTCAGGCTTACTATATTTTTCTGCTACCAGTTCTGACAATTTAATTTCATGATCGGTTTCGTTTGATTGTATGTCAATTTTGTTCTCATACGATGATATATTTCTTTCAGTGAGGTCATCAAATAAAATGTTCTTAGTTGTGTCTGCCACCTGGTCATTTTGCATAGTTTCAATATCATACTCAATACCTGCTGCAGGGTTGTCTTTTTCTATATTCAATTTTGGTATTGTTTCTTTTGGGACGGTATCTGATATTGAATGATTTTCAATTTTCACAGTTGCATCTGCGCTCTCTGTAATGTCTATGGGGATTGTTTTTGATGGGTCTCTTTTGGTGTATCCATCAATTATCATCTCATCAGGCTCCGATTGTCCGGAAAGTTTTTGCACATCTTTTGAAGTTGGTTTTAATCCAGACATATTTTTCTCGATAAGCTCAAGCCGGTTGAATATTGCTCCGACATCATTTCTCAGGGAGGAAAATCTATCAGTCCACTCTACGACCTCATCAGCTGGACCTTCCTCTACGCCCTCAAGTTCTCTTTCAATAAGTCTCCTTATGAACAGGCTCTTGTTCTCTACAGTGTCCAGTCTTTCAAAAAGGTCATCTGACATGCTTATGGTGAGTCTTTTCATTGTAATCTCCCCTATATGCTTCTGTATGTATTATCATACAACCGTATGAACATACAGTATGTATATATCATACATATATAGTTGTTGAATATATATTTATGATATATTATGGAATTGTATTATCATGAGACTGAAGCTTTTCTACAAGTGACAAACAGTTAGGATTTCCTCTTCATACGATAAGTTCGGTTTCAACACATAATTGCTTGTTTCTGAATTACAGGACCAATAGTTATGAACAATTCCAGGTACACCTGTATTTCTATACATAGGGTATAAGTTAAGAATTGAGAACAGATAAAAATGCAAAACAACCCTGTGAACAGTCTACAGGATAATTAAAAGAAAAAATTCAGTATGCTTGTATCAAATATCAATATTCAATAAAACAACACATGAAGGGATGTTCATACAGGTTGAATGATTACAAAAAATCACACAAAAATAGTATGTGAATTTAGTGTTCACATAACTTTTTTGCATTCCGGGCAGGCTTTACCTTTTGTGGTAGATATAAAAGAATGCTTTGGAGTTATACATTTACACATGGGGCACAGTTCACTGCTTTTGAATACCTTTTCTACAGCCTGAAGATCTGTGTCATATATATGCGTGTCCCAGCCGGTTGCTATTAGTGACTCTATCTCAAAGGGAAGCTTTTCCTCACGGAACACTTTTTTAAATCCTTCTACAATAGCAGGTATGTTGGCCGGGAATCCTCCATATGCGTCCCATGAACGGTACAGTATGTAGATCCTCACCTGCTTTTCGTTCAGCAGCTCTACCTTATATGCTACCCAGCAAGGCTGGTCTTCGTATTTTGGGATGTGCACTTCATTCTCCCAAAGTACTCCTACATGCCTGCGAGACCCTGGACGCAGGTTCTTAATATTGGCCTGCAATGTATTATATGCTGTTTCTCCATACTTGAACAATTGTTTTGCATAACAGTAGTCGAATTTTCTTTTATCATCTTCATCAAGGGATATGTACCATTCAGCATATTCTTCTGTGAGCTCTTCTTTGTATTTGTTTATAAGTTTCTCTCCAAAGGGAACTGCAGAACTTACTTGTCTGTTGTTAACATCCTCAATGTAGATGGTGGCATGAACCCTTTTTGTCATTGTCTGGTAGTCAGGTTTGTGTTCCTCTCCCTTTTTGTATATTTCATATATCAGCTGGGACCATGCTGAAGAGATAGACTTGGCTTTTATCAGTACAGCTTCCATATCGTTCATTCCCTGTTATATTATTACTATAATTTTTCAGATAAATTTACACTAGAAACCCGCTTTGATTTAAAGTGTATGTTATAGAATATATATTTTTATCAATAATCCGAGATTTTATGTTTCGGGGCCATTGGTTCCTGATCTCTGACAAGTGCACTTGCAAGCATTATGGCTTTGGTATAATGTCCTCCCACTCTGGAAGTGTCAACAAATACATATTCATCCATCAGTATGGGAGCACCAAGTCCATCACCTCCTCCAAGGAAAACAAGTGTCCTGAAAATGAGATTACCTGATATTCCATCAGGCGCAAGTATGAAGTTTGCTTCTTTTATAGCATCCTCTATAAGTATTGTGTAATGTTTCGCACATATGCCCTGTTCTCTTATCCTGTTGACAATGAAATCACCTTCAGCCAGGGTTTGATCAACACGAGGATTGCGTCCAATGTCCCCTATCCTTCCTCCGGAGAGTATTCCCACAACCGGCTCAATTTCAAATCTGCGTATATATTCTACGCCCCGTTTTATGAACTCTATCTTGTCTGCAAGTTCATTACCTTCGTCAATTCCCACAGGTGCAATGAAAAAAGGACTTCCATCACTTGTCTGTAATAATGCTATCCTGCGAAGGTTTTCCTGCCGGAGTGTCTTTTTCAGGTGTGCCAGTGTCAGTGATGCTCCGGCAGTACCACGTACTGCAGCATCAATATACCTTGAGTCTAAGAGGTCCACAAGGGTCTTTTCAGGATCATTGGCCCCTATTATCTCAAGATCTGTTCCTATGGTTTCTATCTCTCTTTTATCTCCAACTAACAACACGTGTGCGTAGCCTGCATTGTGGGCATCTGCGGCACTTTTGAGCATCTTAGGGCTGGGGTCACGTACACCTATGGCAACTCTTGCTCTGTTATTTAATGCCCTTTTCTCTATAAGTTCAAGTAGCCCTTCTGTACTTTTTATTACCATAAACAAGACACACCTGTGTTAAAGCATATATTTAGATTAGACAAGGTAACGCAAACATTAATTACTTTTCCTGAATATTGGGTAATATATGACCGTACAGATGGAATGGGCAGAAAAGTACAGACCGCGTACACTTGACGATATAGTAGGTCATAGAAAAGTAATAGGGGATCTCCGGAAATGGGGCGAGTCCTGGATAAATGGAACAGCAGATGTAAAAGCTGTGTTGCTCCATGGCCCGGCCGGGATTGGTAAGACCTCTTCTGCACATGCACTTGCAAACGATCTGGGCTGGGAGGTAATTGAGCTTAACGCAAGTGATCAGCGAACAGCCGGTGTGATCGATAAAGTAGCAGGTTCGGCATCACGTACACATACTCTTACAGGTGTGACATCAAAAAGGCTGATAATAATGGATGAGGCCGATAATCTGCATGGTAATAGTGATCGTGGTGGCTCACGTGCAATAACAGACATTGTTAAGAAGACAGACCAACCTGTTGTACTGATTGCCAACGACCTCTATGGCATTTCCACATCGTTGCGTTCTTTATGCCTTGAGCTAAAGTTCACTTCGTTGCAATCCCGCTCCATAATACCTGCCCTGAAGAACATTGCACATAAAGAAGGCCTGATGTGCGGTGTTGGTGTGATAGAAAAGATAGCTGAGAGCGCAGACGGAGACTTTAGAAGCGCTGTCAATGATCTTCAGGCAGTTGCTATGGGACGCATGGAGATAGACCTGGATGATATTTCAACTGCAGCAAGAGATAACAAAGAATCTATCTTCAGGGTTGTGGGACGTATTTTCAAGGGAGGGGATGTTTCATCAGCCCTGGGGGCAACTTATGGCCTTGATGAAACCCCGGAAGATCTTATTCACTGGATCGCTGAGAACCTTCCTTATCAATACACTGGGAAAGGTGAGGATGCACTTACTGATGACATTACAAATGCATATTCGTATCTATCGCGTGCTGATCGCTTCCTGGGACGTGTACGCAGACGTCAGAACTACCGTATGTGGCGCTATGCAGGAGTTCTGATGACAGGTGGTACGGTAGTTTCAAAGACACGTATGCGTACTGGTTTTGTAAGATATCAGCCTCCTTCTCTCTGGAGGAAGATGGGTCAGATGCGCGCTAAAAGAGCTATGAGGGACAATATTGCAAAGAAGATAGGTGCTCATTGCAATGAGTCCATGCGTTATTCCCGTCTTGAGATAGCCGGACTGTACTCCGGACTTTTGCAGAGTGATGACTATGCAGTGGACGTTACTGCAGCACTTGGACTTGATCTGGATGAACTGTTATATATCACAGGTTCCAAAAAGGTAACAAAAAAACTTCAGTCGATCTACGATGAAAGCCAGAGCTTGCGCAGAGCTGGAAAACCAGATGAAGAACATGTTTTCTTTGCTGAACGTACAGCAACAAAGAAAAACCCTTCTCAGATAAGCTTTGATAAGCTGCCAGGTCCTGAAGGATCATCTGACGGACAAGCCCAAAAGATCTCCAAAGATCAACCAATCCCTAAAAAAGAACCAGTAAAAAAACCTCAAAAAACCCTTTTTGATTTTTGATTTCTATGCTGGTTAAGTATAGGACTATGTGATGGTAGCAGTGCGTTTTTGAAACTTACTCATAAAAAACGTCAGTCACTGATCTGTCAGGCATGTGAATATACATCTTATAAAGCAATTCTAGATCGAAAACCCCATGAATAATGATGTCATTTTAGAGTGGAGTATGAGCGGGTTGGGGAGTGGGGGTTATTGTCAAAAAGAGGATAACCCGCTCATCAAATTCTACTATGTATATTATAGTATATATACGTTATGCTTATCATCATCATTATGATGAGGTATACATCCTCTGATAATTCAATGAACATATTTTACTTCTATCTGCAGCAAACAAACACTGAAAACTGATAAATACCTTGTATTCCAGTTTTGTTTGGTGATTTAATGGTAATCGGTGTAACTATGGTAAGAGTTCTCCCTGGTAATGAAAGGATAGCTTTCAACGAACTGAACAGGATCAACGGGATCAAGGATATATACCATGTTTTTGGGGAATATGACTTTGTTATTATCATAGAGGTTGATGATCTTGTAAAACTCAATGACCTTGTTGATATTATACGAGAAGCTGAATCTGTCACCAGTACACAGACCATCGTGGGTGCAGAGTTAAAATGATAAAAAAGATTTTTATATATTCCGGCATATTGTTTTCTGCTTAGATATTATTAAAAGAGCCGACCAGGAAGGTACTTTATGGATAACCCTATTGCAGAAGAACTTGCCAAGAACCAGAAATCAATAAGTGTTGCAGAGTTCTTTGAAAAGAACAGACAGATACTGGGTTTTGATTCAGCTCCGCGCAGTCTCATAACCACTGTAAAGGAGGCAGTAGACAACTCACTTGATGCATGTGAGGAGTCCGAGATCCTCCCGGATATATTCCTGCAGATAAGCAGGTCCGGCAGGGACAATGTGGTAATAATAGTAGAGGATAATGGTCCCGGAATTGTAAAGGAACAGATACCCAAGGTTTTTGCAAAGCTGCTGTATGGCTCAAGGTTCCATGCGCTTAAACAAAGTCGAGGTCAGCAGGGAATTGGTATATCAGCTTCTGTCCTGTATTCTCAGCTCACCTCCGGGCATCATACAAAAATAACATCCAAGATCGGTCATGGAAAACCCGCACACTATTATGAACTGATGATCAATACCAGTACTAACGATCCTGAGATATTAAGGGATGATGTGGTTGAGTGGGACCGACCTCACGGTACACGTATTGAAATGGAGATGGAGGCTTCCTATGTAAAAGGCAGAAGGCAGTCTATATATGAGTATCTTAAGGCCACTGCTATTGTCAATCCTCATGCAAGAATAACCCTTGTTGAACCGGATGGTAATGAATTCATATTTGAGAGGGCAACGGACAAGCTCCCTGTCCCTGCAAAAGAGATAATGCCACATCCCCATGGTATAGAACTCGGTACCCTCATGAAAATGCTGAGGTACACACAAAGGCAGAAGCTCTATCCATTCTTACGCTATTCTTTCTCCAAGATAGGCCACCTTGCGGCAGAGGAGATATGCAAATCAGCAGGACTTGATCCTGATACTGGTCCGCACGAGATGACAAGGGACCAGTCAAGGAAGTTGCTTGATGCCTTCTCTAAGGTAAAGATAATGGCACCACCCACAGACTGCCTCTCCCCTATAGGGGAAGAACTGATCTACAAAGGACTTGAAAAAGAGTTCAGTGTTGATTTCATAGCCACAGCAACAAGGTCTCCTTCTGTATTCTCTGGTAATCCTTTCATTGTTGAGGTGGGCATAGCATATGGGGGCCAGCTGCAGAAAGATGACCGTGTGGACATAATGCGCTTTGCTAACAGGGTCCCTCTTTTGTATCAGCAGGGAGGCTGTGTGGTAACCCATGCTATAGAGGCCATCAAATGGAAACAATATGGTCTGAATCAGCCTGGTGGCGGTCTTCCAACAGGACCTGTGGTGATCCTGGTACATGTGGCTTCTACAAATGTACCTTTTACTTCTGAGTCCAAGGATGCTGTAGCCGACATTCCTGAGATCCAGGCAGAGATCGAGCTTGCTTTAAAGGAAGTTTCAAGAAAGCTGAACAGATATCTGAACAAGCGTGACCATCTTAAAAAGAGGCGAGAAAAAGAGGTTATAATTACAAAAGTACTGCCCAAGATGGCAGTGAAACTTGCTCAGACCCTTGACCGTGAGGTTCCTGACATAAATCCTGTTGTTGCAAAGATAATGGGTAACCTCCTTGTAAGCAGGGTCGCTGTATCTGATGGTAATGGTGGCATAAATATCTCAATAAGCATAAAGAACTTCTCTAGCAAAAGACATGATATGAAGCTCCATGAGATGATATCTTTTCAGATACATGATGCTTCTCCGCAGCCTAAGGTAATAAGCATGGGCAATGATTATGATTACATATGGGACCTTAGTGTATCTCCTGGTTCTTCAAAGGTAGTACGTTACTCTGTTGAAAACATGAGCGATAAGGATTTAGCAGGTCTTGCGGAGCTTATCGTTGAAGGTCTTGATGAAGAACTTGTTACCGGTGCAAAGGCTATAAGGGGATGATAAGGGATGGCAGAAAAATCACACAGTCAGAGAAAAGAACACGATGAGATAGCAGGCAATCGTTTGCTTGGTCTTGCCGGAGAGATGTATGACCAGTTCACCAATGAAATAGTTCCAAATGTATCTCTTCCAAGTCGTACAAAGGCCAATATAGAATACAGTGAAGATAGTGATGTATGGGTATACGGGGATAGGGAAACTGAAAGAAGCGCCAAGACTGTAAAGGGTGCTTTTCAGTTATTGAAAACCACCCATGTTATGGATTTCCTCTTAAAGAACCATCTGGGACATAACCGTGGATCTACTTTAAGGGAATTGTACTATATCTCAGAGAACTGGGATATAGCAAAGTTTCGTGAGCAACCTGAAAGTGACCGGCTGATAGAGGACCTTGAGATCATCTCCGGGCTGCAGAGGGAGTACTTCCACATGAGACCGGAAGAGGATGGTGCAACGATGTTTGGCCCTGTGCGCCTGCGTGAGGAGACAAAGCGTGGGGACCGTGTCATCCATTGTCAGGAGGATATCGGTGAGAGTGGTTATCAGATACCTTTTAATGTGGAGAATATCGAGTTTCTGGAAACAGACGCCAAGTTTATAATTGCTATTGAGACTGGTGGTATGTATGCAAGGCTAATTGAGAATGGCTTTGATGAAAAGAACGATGCTATACTTGTGCATCTTAAGGGTCAGCCTGCACGCTCTACCCGACGGATCATCAAAAGAATGAACGATGAGCTAAAGCTTCCAGTTGTGGTGTTCACTGACGGTGATCCCTGGTCATATCGCATATTTGCTTCTGTGGCTTATGGTGCCATTAAAAGTGCTCATCTTTCAGAACATATGGCAACACCCGGGGCACAGTTCGTTGGTGTTCAGCCCTCAGATATAGTAGAGTATGAACTTTCCACGGACAAACTGACCGACAAGGATGTTGCGGCACTTAGAAGCGAGCTTACAGATCCAAGGTTTGAAACCGATTACTGGAAAGAGCAGATAAACCTTCAACTTGGGATCAATAAAAAAGCTGAACAGCAGGCCTTTGCCGGCAAGGGTCTGGACTTTGTGACAGAAAAGTATCTGCCGGAAAGGCTTACTGATCTTGGAATACTTTGATGGTACATATCTTTTCTTTTTATTTTTTGAGCTATATTCTCTTGGTTTAGCTTTAGGGCCTGAAGTTCCTGCATATTGCGTCTGGTGAGACTGACATTGCCCTGGTGTGCTGATGGTAACATACATCATGCTCATAAAAACTGCATGTTCTGCAGCAATAGACCATTTTCTTCAGTTTTTCCTGTATAGTGCTCTCTTTGATAAGGTCTTCTCCCAATCCTTTATGGTATTTTATTTCCTCAACGTTGCATTTGAGAGCATATGAGAGAAGGGTGCTTACGGCAGGTGGTTCCCTGCGGTCGTATATCTGGTTCACAGCAAGCTGTTTTGCAGGCAAAGGTGTTGTGTATGAAGCACTGACTTTTTTTTCTTTTATAACCCGACTTATGTCAGCTATCTGGTTTCTGACCCTTTCATTTTCAGGTTCCTGTTTTAGTGCTTTCTTGAGGAAATTCAGTGCAGCTTCATGTCTTCCCATTTCTTTTAATGCAAGACACTTGTTGTACAACACAGGAACAGGTACTGTATGTTGATACTGCCCAAGTATCATATCGTAGTATTTAACAGCATCAAGGAATTCGCCTTTTTTATGAAGCAGTATTCCTTTGTTGTTAAGAGCGACCGGATTGTAAGGATCAAGTTCAAGTGCCAGGCTAAAATAATGGAGTTTTCTTTGAGGATCTTTTTCACTAAGGCCTCTCTCTGCCCATTTTCTGGACATGTCTGATGTTTCTTTCTTTGATGTCATAAATTGACCATTTATGTTCAATTTATCTTTTTTACAGTTTCAGCTATCCATTCTAGATATTCGTTTTCACCATCTATCTTCCAGCATATAATGGCAGGGAGATCATAGCTATGCATATTTTGTATACAGGTTGTTACAGGGGTGATCATATCACTGGTAGTCTTTATTGATAGTGCAATCTCTGGCTCCTCTTCCACCTTGCCTTCCCACACATATACCGAATCTATCGGGTGCATGTTGACACAGGCAGCAAGTTTCTGTTCAACAAGCGCACTGGCTATTCTTTTTGCTTCTTCTTTATCTTTGGTTGTTGTGTATACTATAGCAAACATCAATAATCAATTCCTTCTTTTGACAATTATTATATATTTTTAAATATATTACATATATATGAACCGTTATTTACCTGTGGACCCTGTTATTTACCGAGAGGTGCAGAAATTCGATCAACTGTGGTTATGGTTAATGCTATTGATTCCGGCATCCTTTGTATGGTATGGTGCAATAGAGCAATTAATTTACGGTCGTCCTTTTGGAAATAACCCTTTAACTGATACGTGGGTGATCGTTATATGGGCGGTTTTTGGAGTTCTTATGCCTTTGTTCTTCCTGTCTGTGCGCCTTATTATTGTTGTGAAGAACAGCGGACTTTATGTGCGTTTCTTCCCGATCCATATTTCTTTCAGGCACTATCCTTATGAAATACTTGATTCCTATGAGACCATAACTTACAGGCCGATCTTAGATTACGGAGGATGGGGTATACGTTATGGTCTGAAGGGTAAGATATACAATATAAAAGGAAAAAATGGTCTGATGCTCAAGTTCAGGGATGGTGCAGACCTTATGCTGGGGTCACAGGAAGCAGATATCCTGCTCATGTCGATCGATCAGGGACGCAATCGTAAGAAAAACGATCAAGAACATGTAAGAAAATCCTGAAGGGAGTTCCCCGCCCTGTCAAGGAGGGTGTTCAAAGGAATCACAATATATAGGATAATTACTATTTGTGGTTATCCGATTATATGACGTTGTTTGTTGTTTAATGTTTCAAACTGAAAATATATAATACAAAATATTTTCTTTAATATATACAAAACAACATGGTTTCTATGATGCTCCTATCTGCTTTTCCATCTGATATGGACACGGTTTTATTTGATGTGTCATATCTGTGTGTATGGAATACATTACAAACGAAGTTGTAGATGCAGATCTGGAGCATATTACACCCAGGATATCAAAAAATGGAATAATAGATATTTTCATTGCTTATGATCTTGTTTTGATAAGGAATTTCGGTTCAGATATGTTCTATGTGGAAATGGTTGATGGGGAACCTTTGCTTCCCATGAACACAAGGAATGGTTATCCGCCTGGAATTGAAAGGCTTTTTGACCTGATGACAAAGGATAGTATAATTATGCTGGAATTTAAAAACGAGAGGCTTTTGAAGTATTATTTACCGGTGGGTCCTGATTCTCTTTGAATGTTCGTTTTTAAATTGGTATTATATAATACATTTTTATATCATAAAAGCGCATTCTATTGGGTGTGTCTATGGATCATCTGAACGAGCTAAGAGACTGGCTTTATGAATGTGACAGACTTCTGTTTTTAGCAGAAGTGCATTATACCAGGGAAGATGTTTTACCTTCTGAGCACCGTTTTGCCCATAAGCTTACAAGTTCACACCTTGGAGAGATACTAGACCATATATTTTCAATTCCTAAGGCTAAAGTATACTATTCTGAAAGCTGGATTGATCCAGAAGAGATGTTTTTCCTTAAAGGTATACTTGACAGCATATCTGGCAATAAGCTGGGTTATATGGATGCAGAACGCATTTTCCGGGCCCGGGCAATAGTACATCGATTTGCAATCGCTGTTAACGCAGATATACTTGAGAATCGCAGGCTTTGCCAGTATCCTCCAATATACAATGCCTGCAGGATCAGATGATCGTGTCCTGTTCCCTCTCCCTGATACTTGTTGAAGATGTGCCATCATCAGTATAACTGCTTAAGGGTACTATGTCACAGATATCCGAAAGCTTGTAACCTGCATTTGCAAGTTCAGGTTCTATATGTATATGAGTATCTTTTCTTCTGAATACAAGAAAACGTGTGTTGTGCTCTTTAAAGTGTGCCATCAGACTTTTAGCATCTTCACCTTGGCGGTAGTACATTTTGCTGAACAATCTGTTCAGCGTATCTGTGCCTATTAGAAAAACACAGTCCGGGAAAAGTGTTGCTTTGTCTGCAAAAAGAGGTGAGTTCGTGATGAAAATGTTTCCCATGAAACTCTCATCATGATACTTTAGGATTGAGTCTGTCCTCTGTTTAAGTGAAATATAATCTATGGGTGGCTTGTCCACGTTTGCCAGTGAGATTTCAAAACTAACAGGCATACCATACATCTTTGCAGCTATCTTTGCCATTTCAATATGCTTTCTGTGACATGGATTGAATGAACCGGAAAATATTATGCAGGGACTTCTATTGTTTATGCCAAGATCAGTTTTCATAGGCATGCCGTTCTTTTCTGAATTGATCCTTTCCAGGGTATCTACCAGCAGAAGCGGTACATTATCCGGTGCATATGCTTCATTTTCAACTATATCTCTTATTTCCGGACATTTGAATCTTACATTAATGTTCTTTTCATATTCAGAGATGCAGATCGATGCTATCTTGTGGATAATGAACCTGCTTGCTATCTTTTCTTCTTCCTGCCTTTTAAGACCACCTTTAAGCAAAAGGCTTGCAGTACCTGTCCTTTTACATGTCTGGAATGCAAAGTGGATCACATGGCTTCTGTCCCTGCGCTCTTCATTGGCCTTTGTAAGCTTACAGGTAACACCGATACCTATGATCTCATCGTTCCTTATACTGCTGCTTTCAGGGTAAAGGTACAAAGCTCTTCTGTATGCTGCCATTGCCATATCCTTTGCTGTCTCTGTGGATGTATGTCTTATGGGCTCTTTTCCTAAAAGGTCTGCAAGAGCTTTTCTGCCATACGGGATTATTGCTTCCAGTAATGTTGCTGAGCCCCCGCCACAGCGTAACATATCGCCGATTACCTCTGTTCCTCCGCCTGTAACTCCCAGTACTATCATGTGAGGTGTCTGATGTATTTTGGTGATAATGTCAGATATATTTTCTTTTTCTTCTCTCAATGGACAGCTCCAGAACATTCTTTTATATGCTTGATATTTGGCTTTTATTAGAATGATATACAGCGTTTTCATGCAGATGACATATTATCCTCTTATATATGTGTCGATATAGATTTATATAGGGATAATGACATATTTGGAATAATATATTATCGTTATTAGCAATAAGTAGCTTATCAGGTTTTAAGAATAGCTTTGGTCATATCGGAAGTAAAAAGATGCGAATTACCGGAGAATTAGATGTTCAATATACTTGTAGTTGAAGATAATCCAGTCAATATGATGCTTACTGTTGATATTCTGGAGTCACAGGGATATAAGGTGACTTCTGCAGAGGATGGTTTTATTGCCCTTGCAAAAGTAAAGGACAATGATTTCGATCTCATACTCCTTGATATCCAGCTGCCTAAAATGGACGGGCTGGAAGTCCTTGCAAGTCTAAAAGAAAATGATTCTACTAGCAATATACCTGTTATAGCCCTGACAGCACACTCTATGCGTGGGGATAATGAGAGGTTCATTGCTGCAGGATGCAGTGATTATGTATCCAAACCCATAGATATTCGTGAGTTCCGTGAAAAAGTGAAGTATCATCTGGAGAGCCGCGTATCCTGAATGATATTTTCTTTTTGGATGAAAAGGATCATTCTCTTATTATATTATCTGTATCCAGTTCAAATTCTTCCACAATACCATTCACATTAACTACATAAGCTCCTTTTTCAAGGCCGTACACATCAAGGTATATACTTTCCTCAAAGGGTACTATCGCCTGTGTACATATCGCATCGGCAGGTCTTTTTGTCGTTATCTGTAAATTAAACGTATTCTCTTCTTCGTTGAAACTGATATATCGATCATCGATCTGAGTACAACCATCCGGAAGATATCCCCTTGCTATTACAAGTACCTGGACTGGAAATGATTCCATAAGGAGTATATTAACTTCTTCGACAATGGCATCACCATAGATATATCCATTGATATCCTCCTCCGGTTCTGGCTCTTCAGGAGATACAGGTGTCAGTGTGTGGCCAAGAGAAAAGATTGCAATGGTCAGCAGTACGATCATAACTAATATTAAGAGCCCTATGATCATATTTTTATTTGTTCTCATAATTCCTTTCTAACCTCGAACATATTATGTGTGCTGTGCATAAATCCTTTCCTTAAGGTACAGACAGATCCGCATTCAGGTATAAGATCAAAAAAGGAAATGCAGGTAGGTACAATACTTTGAAACTTAAAGGGCCATTAGTCTTTTGCGATATCTTTCCATTTCAGCATGTGCCCTCTCTGGAGACATTTTCCCAACACCGAATGTGAAATGGGTTTCAAGGACTTCCATGCCAACGTATCCGAATGTACAATGAGTGATATATTCTAACAGTTCGTTTATGTCCCCATGCTTCCCTCCAGCAGAGTACCAATCCTCCTCTGCTCCGGTACTTACTACCATCATTGCCTTCTTCCCTTTAAGAAGACCGTTCTCATACACGTTCTGTTTTACAGGGTTAAAGGCAAAACCTGCTGCAAAGGTCCTGTCCACCCATCCCTTCATGATTGCAGGCATGCCTGTAAAATAGATCGGGAACTGGAAGATAAGCATGTCTGCCCATTTCACCTTCTCCATTTCCTCCATGATATCCTCAGCAAAGGTCCCCTCCCTGCTTGCTGCCATCTGCTCAAGGAAAGGATTGAAAACATCTGTTTTCTTACGCTGCATGAAATCATTTCTATCCAGCACAGGTTTGTATTTCATTAAATGAAGATCAGAGAGCCTGACCTTGTGCCCGTTCCCCTCAAGTGTCTTTATGGCCATCTCCTTCATGGACGAGTTGAAGGACTTTGGTTCCGGATGTGCAAAAATGTATAATATGTTCATGTTTACCCCATGC
>PXAV01000075.1 GCA_003565715.1 Methanosarcinaceae archaeon | reverse complement strand
GACGGCGTGCGGCTACGACAGCGTCGAACTCGGCGCGCAGTGTTACATCGTGCCGTTTTACGAAAAGCTCGGCTACACCGCCTACGGCGACGTCTTTCTCGATGCCGGTATCGACCACCGGATGATGCGCAAGAAACTCGGGTAAACGAGTGCGTCGCCATCGCGACGGCGTAACACCTATGGTATAATTCGGTTGAAAGGGGTGTCGTCTATGGACAAGGTTGTCATCGAAGCGGTCATCGAAATCCCGATGGGCACCAAGAACAAATACGAAATCGACAAGACGAGACAAAGGATCAAACTCGATCGTGTCCTCTATTCGGAAATGACCTATCCCGCTGAATACGGTTACATCGAGAACACGCTCGCCGAAGACGGAGATCCGCTCGATATCCTTGTCATCGCGAGCACGAAGACGTTTCCCGGTTGTATCGTCGACGCCAGGGTGCTCGGGTCCCTCGACATGGACGACAACGACGAAAAGGACCACAAGGTCATCGCCGTCGTCGACGCCGACCCGCGATTCAGTCATTTACACGGCATAGAAGACATCCAAGAACACATGTTGCGAGAAATCAAGCACTTCTTCCGCACTTACAAGGACCTCCAACAAAACAAGAAGGTCGAAGTGCACGATTTCCACGACCGCGCACGTGCGGTCGAACTCATTGAAGCAAGCCGAAAACGGTTTGATACGGAAAGGAGATGAACGGATGCCGACACGCGTGAAGATGGTTTTCGACCATAAATACCACGGCATGCTGACGGGTCATCACGGCGCGGCGCCAGTCGGTCCCGAAGAAGGCGCTTTGTCGCCCTATGACATGGTGCTCGGTGGACTCGGCGCATGCTTGAACCATACGTTCCAGACGATTCTCGATAAGAAGCGCTTGACGTTCGAATCCGTCAACTATGCGATCGAAGGCGTCAAACGGAAGACCGTTCCGACGATGTTGGAGACGGTGACATTGTCAATCACGTTGAGCGGGGTCGAAAAGGACAAAGAAGCGCCGTTCCGTAACGCGATGGAGCTTGCCGCCAAGCATTGCAGCGTTTATGCGACGATTTCCGCGGTCGCCGACATCACCTGGACCTTGGATTTCAAGTGATGTTTCACAACCATCAAAAAAGGCCTATTCCTATGGGATGGGCCTTTTTAGCAAGCCTGTGAACATAGATTACCAAAGGTGACTTTTTGAATGAATGCTGTAATTGCCCTAGGCAGTCCAAGATTTTTTAGTTTACTGAGTCATCTAATAATTAAAAAAAGGCCTGATACGGATTAAATCAAACCAATGCTTTTTATATGGTGGAGTGGATAGTCCTTAAACGTAGCCGTGTCCACCTGCAGCTTCAGTGAATGATTCTGAGCCACAATAATTCAGAATCCATCAGAAAACTGGAAACGAAATCTACAAACTTCGAATAATCGATAGTCGTATGTGCCAAGTCTAAAGCTTCATAATACTCTAATCTTCTACTTTTTGTTATAACAATGGGTGGATATCCATACTTCATCAGTTCAAAATTGAGTATGAGTCTTGCTGTTCGACCATTTCCATCAATAAATGGATGTATTTTTACAAACTCACCGTGTAATAAGCAAGCCTTTATAACAGGATGGTAATGATCCCATTCTCTAGCATATTCCGTAAATAGTTCCTGCATTGACTCAGATACAATCATGTGATTTGGCGGCATATGATTTGCACCGCTAATGGTGATATTTTCATTTCTATATTTGCCCGCACTATGATCATCAATGTCTTTAAGAATCAACTGATGTATGTTTTTAAGGATCCATTCCGTTAAATCCTTCTTTTCTTTGATGATAGTTTCTAAGTATTCAATAGCTTGCTTGTGATTAATGACTTCTAAATGTTCAGTAACACTTTTCCCTCCGATGGTGATTCCTTCTAGTACTACCTTGGTTTCCGACAGGGTTAAAGTACTGCCTTCGATTGCATTAGAGTTATAGGTCCAATCTACAATGAGTTTCTCGCGTAGTGATTTTACAACATTTGTTGATAAAGGTCTATGCTCGTCTATACTCTTTTTCATAGCGTCTAACTTAGAAAAATCATAGTCTAGTCCCTTATACGCTTTCTTAATTGCTTTTCTTGCATCATAAGGTTTAGATGCATCTTCAGCAATCATCCATGTCTTACCAACTTTAAATGCACCATCAATTCTACCTTCTTCACACAAAGCTCTTACCCTTCGATCATTCACATTCCATTTAAGAGCGACTTCCTTTGTGGTTAAATACTTCATATAATCACCTCAACTTCATATTATACCGTTATCGGTATAATGTCAAGAAAACGAGTCTTTCTAAAAAAGGTCCTAAGTCATGATTTGATGATGCATCTCGTTCGAACTCTTCGAACATGGCTTCGAGTTCGGACTTCACAGTTTGAAACCCACGATGTGTGTACGCCGCCTATCTCTGGTTGTAGTTGTTGGCCTGAGTCACGATGAATCTCAAGAGGGCATCTTCATTGGGAAACCGCTCCTTGCGCTTCGTACAGCGTTTCAGATGCTTGTGCATCCCTTCAATGAGATACGTCGTACACAAACTCTGCCTGATCGACTCCGGGAAGCGCATGAATGTGAACAGACTTTTCCAGTCCAAGAATGGTCAACATTCCAATCAGCGTCTCCATTCTAATAGAACATCATGACCTTCATTTGATTGAACGATTTTTGCGCCACAAGATTCATATAATCCCAACGCCTTTTTATTATTTTCGTGTGTAAAAAACAAATGCTTCATCACACTCATAATTATGAAAGGGTTTTAAAAAATCATTAAGTAATCTTTTACCATACCCCTTCCCTTGGTACTTTTCTAAGACATCAATCGAATAGATAAAGAGCTGTTTATGGCTAGATGATCTAAAGCTTGGATGTTTATGATTTTCTATGAATAAAGATAGCTTCTCATAGAATGTTTTCTTCTCCTCATCTTGTAGTCTAGAAAAGGATTTTTTAAATCTACTAGAGAATAGGATTTCGTATTTCATTTCTTTTTCTCATTTTTACTTATGTCATTTTCGTCCATCTCTTCCAAACATCTGATGGCATCTTCCACAGATTCAAAAGGCCCAACATTGTACTTTATGGGTTCTTCATTTAATCTCATTACAGTGTCTTCAAGTTTTTTGATATACGACCTTGAATATACTGCGACGGGTTCAATGATGATTGCCCCACCCTTCACAGAAATTTCAAGATGATCTCCTTCTTGAAGATTTAGTTCATCGACAATTTCTTTTGGTATCGTAATTTGTGATTTTTTTCTCAAATCAAT
>PXAV01000023.1 GCA_003565715.1 Methanosarcinaceae archaeon | reverse complement strand
GTGGTCTGGTTTTAGACCGTGACCACAATGCCGCTATCAACATTCTCAGATTGGGATTGCAATCTGTCGGTATCGAATCCGTAGAAGCCCACGGTCTTTAGACGTGGGAGCAGTCACTTCAGACGACTCGTATCTTTATATAAGTGTGTCTGTCCTTAACCTGATGCCTGTATCTGTGATGGCATATTCCTTTACTGCTCTTTTGTGCTTTGTGCTCCTTGATTTGGTAATGCACATGTATCTTCTGTCCCTTGCCCTTGAACAATGCAATATCAGCACGGAGTCCATAATAGAGGCCACGTCTACATCCTGATGTCCCTGGTACTCTGATGGGGCAATGTCTGTTGAGAAGAGGGCTGTGATGTTGTGACTTTTAAGGTAGTTAGTCATTGAGTGTATGTATCCTCTCAGTTCCAGACTGTTATGCATTGAAAGTTCAAGCTGGTTGGTTCCGTCAAAGAAAACCCTTTTAATTCCTTTTTCTTCTATGGTTTCCCGGACCTTTGCGGCATGCTCAGCAGGATTCACTTCCTGGGGATTATTGCACATAAAGTGTAACAGGCCTGTATCAATATAGCTCTTCAGTTCCCATCCCATTCTTTTTGAGTCCTGCAACATCTGATGTGGTGAATTTTCAAAAGTGATGACCATTCCTGGGTCACCGTTGCCGAGTCCTTGCAGTATGAACTGCAATCCGAATATCTTCTTACCTGTTCCGGGAGCTCCTGCTACAAGTAGATTGTTGTATCGCAGAAGACCTCCTTCAAACATACTGTCAAGTCCTGGAATGCCTATGTCTATCTTTGTATCATCAAGTTCTGTGTTCCATGGGGATTCCAGTCTGGGGTAGACGATAAATCCACTTGAACTTATCTCATAGGGATATTTTTGAGATACTATACCTGAGCGCTTTTTTGGGTCTATGCCTCTCATCTTTATGAACTCGAGCCGATGGTCGGCCTTTGACTCTTTGTCCTGTCTTGTAAGATAGATGATACCATCTGAGAGGTGGCCTATGACCGAATTGTGCAGATGTTCTTTCTGTAGTTCTCCGATCAGGAATGTGAGCATATTCCTTTCCTGGAGCATTGAATCAAGTGTATAGAAGAACCTTCTCCTCTCCTGCTCAACAAATCCAAATCCCAGGGGGGTGACCGGGTCTATTACCAGTCTTTGTGGCTTTGCAGACTCTATTACATTACCTATTTCTATCAATGTTGTAAGGGGGTCCTTTTCTGCAAGCTGTCTGTTGATAGGATGTATCTGGACCTGCTGGTCAAAGAATTCAAGCGTTGAGTTGTACATCTTCAGTTTATTGGGACTCTCGGTAGTTATGGGTATGTAAAGTACCTTCTCTCCTTTCTTTGAGGCGTTTGAGAGCATCTGGAGGGACATTATTGTCTTGCCAACACCAGCGGTCCCTGCTACAAGTATGGTCGATGGGAGTATCATACCCCCCAGTATACTGTCCAGGCCTCTGATGCCACATGAGATGTGCTTTAAACTATCCATTGTATATCATTTTCACATTATCCGGATAATTGCCGGTTTTTGCTATTCTTTGCAATTGGCTTACGATAATTTAATATATTTTTTGTATATTATATTTACTGATAAGAATGAATTACAGATGCTCTTTATGTGATGGAAAGATGAACCGATGGAGATATCCTGTGCTTAAAAGACATGATCACTTTGGTCGCACGATCGCAATTTATAAATGTGTTGAATGCGGCCATGAGGAAACATATCCTGATATTTGATCTATACATTTTTTAATGCGCCACTGAAACATTATTCGATACTTAGAACATCGAATATACTTCTTCATGGGGATGGATGACAAATCCTCCGGGTGTGATGTCGTATGGATGGATCTTCTTGCTGTGGTCAGAGCCCCGCATCTTATATATTTCCATACTTCTCATCCTCACGTTCTCGTGTCTTTTATAGTATAGTAGTATGGTACCGTCTGTGACGAAGTTCTCCACACCGAAGCGGGATGGTTTTGATTCATCTATGAGCTCACAGGTCATCATGGATGTCAGGCCTATTACCTCAAGGGTGGTGCTGAGCTTTAAGAGCTCTATCCTTATTTTGGCAGCGTCCTGGAGATAGAAGCTCACAGATGTGGTGGAATCCACCAGTGCACGCTTTGCATTGATCTCTTCCTGGGTTGCTATTATCTGGTCCATCATGGACCTTATGTCAAAAGGGCGGGCATCGACATGTTTCTCCTGTGAGGGTATGCCTATTTTTGTGGAGCATGCATCGATGATCACAAGTTTGTTCTCATCCTCAAGTTCCTGGAGGTCCCATCCAAACTTGAGGACATTCTGCCTTATCTGCTCAGGCCGCTCCTCAGTTGCCACGATTATTCCGTTCTCTCCATATTTTGTTATCCCGTTGTATATGAACTGTATTGAAAAATTGGTCTTACCTGCACCGGAGGTTCCTGATATAAGATATGACCTGTCCCTTATCAGCCCGCCACCACACAATTCATCAAAGCCGGGGATACCGGTCTTGACACGATTTGCCTCATCATCCATTGTTATCTCTTCAGAAAATGCACCATCGAACATCTTATTGTTTCACTCCTTACTATCATCAATGTAAAACGGATAAATATCAATCGAAATTTCTAATTTATAATCTGACTTTATTTCAGTCTTATTTTATGTTAGCATATATATAAATATATTGAACTATCATGCTATTTATACCATGTTACTTCCGTGAAATGTACCTATTATCAAGGTAGAATACTGATTGATCATGCACACATCGACAATTTATGAACGGTACATCTGTATTTGCCTATTTTTCCCTTTTTCCTCCCAAACCAGTTCGACATATCCCGACGATTACATCGTTGCTTGGCATTCTTGCAAGCCACATTTCTCCAATGTGACCACAAAAGATTTAAAACGGCAATTGATTAATAGAACACTTGTAATCCAATATGACGGGATTAAGAGGGTGATGAAGTCTCCTTCGGCAACGGAAGATCAAAAGGTCTGCCTTCCTGCCGAAAGATAAAGCAAACCTTTGCTTTATAAATGATTCTCACTCATATAATTAGATAAATTACGGAGGAAAATACGAATGAATAAATTTTTAGCAATCGCAGTAGCCATGTTAATGGTTATGGCATTCGCTGGAGCTGCATCAGCTGCGGAGCACGGAGTAGAGGTCCGTGGAGAAGCTTATACAGCCGCAACAACAAATGCTGTGTGGACTGCAGAAAACTTTGCAGGCTTCTGGTTTGACATTGATGATGGTGCAAGTTCAGAAACACTTTACATAAATAGAACAAGTCAAGCCACTAG
>PXAV01000154.1 GCA_003565715.1 Methanosarcinaceae archaeon | reverse complement strand
TGGAGCTTAGGAACAATATCCGTGCAATCGCTCAGAACATACATGATGAGTCTGAACATATAGCTGATGATGAAACACTGTCCGATGATGTCAGGGATGTGGCCGAAGAGGTCCATCAGCTTGCTCACAGGATAGACCGGTCAGCACATGATATAAGGCACTATATAGATGATGGTAAACAGGATGAGGCCAGAGCAGAACTTGCTACGCTCAAAGCCCTTATAGTTGAGATAAGTGGTCCATCTCATGACCTTGAGGACATGGTCCCGGGATCACACCAGTATCATGCAGACCATATCCACCATGATGTACATGATCTGCAGCATGCTTTCCAGTCCTTTGAAGTCCTTTTCACTGAATGGATGGACACAAAGGAAGAGCCTGTGGTACCAGTTGAGGAGCCCTATACAGAAAATACACCGGGCTTTGAAATGATATTTGTTGTTGCTGGTTTGTTTGCAGTGGCACTGCTTGCAAGAAGGAAATGATGATCAGTGACAGATAATGGAAGCAAGGTTTTTAAGCAAACCCTTCCATTATTTGTTATGTTTTTATTTTAGTAACCAAGAGGTACAGATCATGCATATTTCTGATGGTGTTTTATCGGCACCGGTGATTGCTGCCGGCTGGATAGTAACGTTATTGTTCATTGTTCTGACCATACGGTCAACAATGAAGAAGATCGACATTGTAGAGCAAATACCAAGTTTCTCAGTAATGACAGCTGCTTTTTTTGTTGTTTCACTTATACACATACCCATGGGTCCGACAAGTGTCCATCCCATGTTAAATGGCCTGATAGGTATAGTACTTGGTCCAATAGCCTATGTATCAATGTTTGTTGGCCTTATTCTGCAGGCCTTCCTGTTCCAGCATGGAGGCGTAACTACTATAGGTGTCAATGCAGCACTGGTGGGAATACCTGCAATTATTGCATACAATCTGTTCAGTAAGGGATATGAACGTGGAATATCGGAAAAAACCCTTGGTTTTGTATGCGGCGGCTTTGCGATCGCTCTTGCTGCTTTGTTACTTGTACTTGTACTCTTATCTACCGGGCAGGAGTTTTTGGGTCTTGCACAGGTTGCAGCAGTGGCCCATCTTCCGCTTATAGTGATAGAGGGCATACTTACAGGGGTAATTGTCACATACCTTGCAAAGGTAAAGCCGGAACTGCTTCCTATAAAGATAAAAAAATAAAAGGTGCTAGTGAAAATGAATAGATGGATAAACCTGCTTATAGTGTTATGTGCTGTTGTTGCCATACTGGTAGTGCCTGCATCTTCACATGCGGTTCATCTGGATATCACCCAGAGCATAGAAGTGAATGGATATTTTGACCGCAACAACCCTATGTCAGGTGGAAGTCTGGAAATATATCTGATAGATGAGAATGGTAATGAAGAATTGCATATTCAGGATGATCTGGATGAGAACGGGCTGTATCATTTTAGCCCGGTCCATGGGTATGAAGAATACAGGATAAAAATATTTGATGACTGGGGCCATCAGGACGAGGCTATCATAAATATTGGATCTGGTTCATCCCAGCTATACAGTTCATCCGGAGATTCAATGGCTACAAAGATAGTTGCTGGTCTTGGATATATGCTTGGCCTTGCAGGTCTTGGAATGCTCTTATCTGCCAGAAGGATCAAAAAAAAGAGCCAAACAAAAAAATAAAAAGGTGTATTTGAATGAGCTATCCCGGGATAGATACATACTCAATGCTGGATTCCACACTTCACAGATTCGATCCCAGAGCAAAGCTGATAACGTTCACTATCCTGATATTCTCATTCGCCTTTATTGCAGAAATAGTAGTCGCACTGCTGGCTGTTATTTTTTCACTTACACTGATATTTATATCAAGGATACCCCTTCACTTTGTATACAGATCACTGAAATTCCCTGCTCTTTTTATCTTCACGATAATTGTGGTGATGGCATTCACTGTCCAGGGGATGCCTCTTGTTGAGATCTGGTACATAAGTGTTACCATGGAAGGACTTGAGATTGGTTCGCTTATTTTCTTAAGGGCCATAGCCTCACTCATCCTTGCATTTCTCATGCTGGCAACAAGTCGGTTCGATGAGATCATAAAAGCAATGTATTCTTTGAAGATACCAAATATAATGGTCCAGATGATCTCTTTTTCTTACAGGTACATATTTGTCCTTCTGGAAGAACTGTTTACCATGAAAAGGGCAATGTACACAAGAGGCTTCAAAATGAAACTTAACCAGTATAGCCTGAATGTACTTGGCAATATGATAGGTATGTTACTTGTAAAAAGCTATGATCGGGGTGAGAGAGTATACAGATCGATGATATCCAGAGGATATACAGGAAACCCAAGGCTTTTTACTGATTTCAGGATGGTAATGACTGATTATCTGCTGTCTACCGTCTTACTTGCAACAGCTTTGTCTGTACATTTTTTTCCTTTGATTATGAGCAAGTGAAGTAAAAAAGTACGCTTATAACCCTGAATTCCGGTTCTGTGAATATCAAGGACGGATATCTTTAACCTTCTTAGTGAAATGGTAATCAGATGGTCTGGTGCAATATCTTTAAATTGAATATTGCACTAGGAATATCCACAATACATACATATATACCTGATGAAATTACATCCTAGTGCAGATCCACAGTTAACTTGCAGCATGGAGAATCCCATATGATAGAGGAGATCACCAATCAGTACGACCCACAGAAGACAGAGAAGAAGGTAAATGATTTCTGGACAGAGGTCGATGCCTATTCCAAGGTACGTGAACACAGAAAAGGTGGAAAGAAATTCTTTTTCGTCGATGGTCCGCCATATACTACCGGCCATATCCACCTTGGTACTGCCTGGAACAAGATAATAAAAGATGCTATTCTGAGATATCGCTCAATGAATGGTGATGATATTATTGACCGTGCTGGCTGGGACATGCATGGACTTCCAATTGAGGTGAAGGTTGAAGGAACCCTTGGCTTTGAGTCAAAGAAAGACATTGAGGCATATGGAGTAGGTAATTTCATTGAGAAATGTAAGGAATTTGCCCTAAAACAGATGGAAGATATGACAGACCAGTTCCAGACACTTGGTGTGTGGCTGAACTGGAAAGATCCATACATGACGCTAAGGGATGAATATATAGAGGCAGCATGGTGGACACTTAAGCAGGCCCGGGAAAAAAACCTCCTTGAGCTTGGAAAAAGGGTTGTGAACTGGTGTCCACGCTGTGAAACAGCCCTTGCAGACTCTGAGGTGGAGTATGAGGATAGAACTGATCCCTCGATATTTGTAAAGTTCCCCATTATAGAAGAGGATAATACTTTTGTGGTCATATGGACAACCACTCCATGGACTATTCCCTCTAACGTTGCTGTTGCAGTACATCCTTCCTTTGAGTATTCAAAGGTCAGGGCAGTGAGCTCAGCTGGTGCTACTGAGATCCTTATAGTAGCATCCGGGCTTGTAGAGGATGTACTCAGAAAAGGTCGGTATGTTAATTATGAAGTACTTGACACTATGCTTGGTGAGGACCTCATATCACTAAAATACTCAAGTCCTCTGGCTGACCTTATACCCAGGCAGGCATCCATGGAGCATGGTATATACCTTGCCGATTTTGTGACTGCAGAGAACACAGGTTGCGTACACATTGCTCCCGGCCATGGTATGGACGACTTTGAAATGGGTAAGAAGAATGGTCTTCCAATATTCTGTCCGGTGGGTCCGGATGGCAGTTATACAGAAGCTGCAGGGGAGTATGCAGGTATGCATATACGTGAGGCCAACAGAGTTGTGATAGAAGACCTGAAAGAGCGCTCAAAACTACTCTCAGAAGGCTTTATAGACCACAGGTACGGCCACTGCTGGAGATGTAAGACACCCATAATCTATCTGGCAACGGAACAATGGTTCATAAAGATCGGTGAGCTAAAGGAGCAGATGCTTAAAGAGATAGAGCAGGTCACATGGTTCCCTGAATGGGCAGGTTCTGCACGGTTCAGGGACTGGGTGGAAGGTGCACGTGACTGGTGCATTTCACGCCAGAGGTACTGGGGTATACCTATACCTGTATGGAAATGCAGCACATGTGACAGTATAAAAGTGGTGGGCACCAAAGCAGAGCTGCAGGACATGTCCAGGAACAGTGAGGAGGTGGAACTACACAGGCCTTATGTTGATGGGATATTCATTGATTGTGAATGTGGAGGCAGGATGGTACGTGTGGAAGATGTCTTTGATGTCTGGTTCGACTCGGCTGTAGCTTCATGGGCAACCCTTCGTTTCCCACAACAAAGAGAAGATTTCGATAAATGGTGGCCTGCTGATTTCATAACAGAGGGACAGGATCAGACCCGTGGATGGTTCTATTCCCAGCTTGGTGCCAGCATGGTGGCTTTTGGAAGAGCTCCATATAAAAGTGTGCTGATGCATGGCTTCACCCTGGATAGTGATGGCAGGAAGATGTCAAAGAGCCTGGGCAATGTAATAGTACCGGGTGATGTCATAGAGAAGTATGGTGCAGATACACTGAGATGCTTTGTCTTATCTTCAAGTGCACCCTGGGAAGATCTGAAGTTTGTAACAGGTGAGCTTGGTAACATAAACAGAATGCTTAACATTCTCTGGAACGTATACAGATTCCCATTGCCTTATATGGTCCTTGACGGTTTTGATCCATCAGAGGTATCCTTTGATTCTGTCCGGCCATACTTGCGCAAAGAGGACAGATGGATACTTTCCAGAGCACAGTCACTTGTAGAAGCTGTTGATGGTGCAATGTCCAGGTGCACACTGCACAAGGCAATAAGGGCTATCAGCGAATTTGTCCTTGAAGATCTTTCACGCTGGTATATACAGCTGATCAGACCAAGGACCTGGGTAGAGGCCGATGACCCTGATAAACTTGCAGTCTACAGGGTACTTTATGATGTATTTGTCCTTACTTCAAGGGTCATTGCACCTTTCATGCCACATCTGGCTGAAGAGATGTATCAGAACCTTGTAAGGAATGTAGATCCTGATGCGCCTGTAACGGTCCACATGAGTGAATGGCCAAAGGTGGAAGAAAGTCTTGTTGACAAGGATCTTGAAGTCCACATGGACATGGTACGCTCTATAGTTGAGGCTGCATCCAACGCCCGTCAGAAAGTAGGAAGAAAGCTGAGATGGCCAGTGGCCCGCATAATACTCTCACCTGCAAATCAGCAGGCTGCAGATGCTGTAAATGACCTTGGGTCTGTGCTGATGGATCAGACAAACGCAAAGGATATTGTACTGACCGCAATTGGTGGGTCATGGGATGAACTGGGCTTTGAGGCAAACCCTGACCCAGGTGTCATAGGACCCCTGTTCAAGGGTGATGCTGGTAAGGTCATAGCTGCTATAAGGCAAACTGATGCTGCACAGCTTAAAAAGACCCTGGCACTCGAAGATAGTTTCGAATTGCAGATATCAGGGGCTACTGTAACTATCACACCGGACATGGTCAATTTCACAGAATCTTTGCCTGAAATGGTGGCTAGTGCCCGATCAAGTGCGGGTATCATCTATGTTGATGCAAAGCTTACCCGTGATATTGAGTCAGAAGGGTTTTCAAGGGAAGTGATCCGCAGGGTTCAGGATATGAGAAAAGAGCTTAACCTGGCAGTGGACGATAACATAATATCCCATATACAGATAGATGATGAAAGGGTACTTGACCTCGTTCTTGATAGGGAGCAGTTCATAGCAAAGGAGACACGTGCAAACGTACAGGTAATAGGTCTTGAAGTGGACACATGTGGCTCCCTTGAGAAAGAATGGACCGTAGAGGGTGTATCTATGAATATGGGGATATCCAGGGCTGATTGATGTTCTATGGACTTTAAGGACTGGGAGCCTGTTTATGAACGCATTTTAAAGGACATGGGTTTTAGCAGGGAAGATGATGAGCGGGCAGCCTTCATACTCTCTGCGATGCTGCACCCTGAAAAATCAGCTGATATCGGTGTACTGAGAGGTCTTATCAAAGACAGGGTCACACTTGTCTGTGGAAATGCCCCATGTCTTAGTGATGAGCTTGTATCGGTCGATAAATGCGATCTTACTGTAATAGCAGCTGATGGAGCAACTACAAAATTATTAAACAAAGGTATTGTTCCGCATATCATAGTCACAGATCTTGACGGTGATATAGAGATGGAGTTACTGGCCAACAAAAGAGGCTCATTGATGGTCATTCATGCTCACGGGGATAACATTGACAGGCTGAAGGCATATGTTCCACAATTCACTGGTGTGATAGGCAGTACACAGACTAAACCGTTGCACAACGTTCACAATTTCGGAGGATTTAGTGATGGGGACAGGTGTGTATATATCGCAAAGGAGTTTGGAGCTGCCAATATCAGTTTAATGGGTTTTGACCTTGATGATAAGGACGTAGGCCCTGTGAAGAGAAAGAAGCTGGAATGGGCCCGTATTCTCATTAAAGACCTGGGTGTCTGAGATCGGTATTGTTTCACTGTTTGCTCTTCCGGTTTACAGATGTCGTTTTATCAGAATCTATTTATAATTTCGTTATAAATAACTACAGGACTTGCATGCAAACACTGGTAATATGCATTGATCGGGATAATGACCTTGGTGACAAGGCAGGCGTTAAGGTGCCTTTGATAGGTAAAGAGGCAAATATAGAGGCAGCTGTAAAACTTGCATCTGCAGATCCGGAGGATTCTGATACCAACACTATATTTGGCGGTGTCAGGATACTTGATGAGCTGCATGCAAAAGGGGTGGATGCGGAAATCGTTACCCTTGCAGGTGACCGAAACATAGGGATTATCTCTGATCAGAAGATCGCAAATCAGTTAGATATGATATTGAAGAAATTCCCTGCAGAATCTGCCATCTTCGTATCTGATGGTGCTGAGGATGAGACTTTGTTGCCTATTGTCCAGTCCAGGATAAAGATAGATTCTGTAAAGCGCATTGTTGTAATGCAGAGTGCAAACCTTGAAAGCACATATTACATAATCAAACATGCTTTCAATGATCCTAAAATTTCCCAGACGTTCTTTGTTCCGGTTGGGCTCACAGCCCTCATATATGCTTTTTTTCTGCTGATAGACTATTCCCAAGGAGCTATTATAGGTATACTGGCAGCCATTGGTTTGTACATGTTGTACAGGGGTTTTAGTGATACTGTTGATGTATACTGGCAAAAGCTCACAGATTCTTTCTATTCTGGCAGGATAACATTTTTTACATATACAGCGGCAGTTTTTATTATCGTAGTTTCTACATTGTTAGGCCTTATGGACATCTGGTCACTGTACACTTCAGAGGGTATGTGGTATTATGGAATAGTACCTCTGTTAACGATATTTATTCACCGGGTTATCTGGTTCTATGTGGTTGCAATGCTCTTTGCATACACAGGAAAGATACTTGATTGTAAAAGGCGTGGTGAATCCTTTAGTATGTACCTGGTGCCTGTCTTCTATCTGGCATCAATAGGATTTCTTTTCTGGGGTGCTTCAAGTTATCTTATGGCCATGGCCCCTGTAATAGGGAACGGTCAGATCGATGCCCGGGAAGGATTAGAGATATTCATATATTCAGTAGTATTTGCTATAATACTTGCACTTGCAGGGGTCAGATTATCAAGTAGTACATATTGTCTGCAGGCAGATCGATCAAAACACAGAAATGCAGGAAAGAACAACAAGTGACAATTGCAAAAAACTTAACTTAAGAAAGTTGATGCAAACTCAGTAGATGATCATATATGAAAAAATAAGTGTGAGGCATGCTCCATGACACAAAGTGCATCTGAAGAATACGACATTCATTTAGCTTTGATAGGGGGTGTGGCATTTGATTTTGTTGGTCCGTGTGATCAGCTTAACATATACACGCCTTATGGGGATGTAATCGTATATTTATCTGACATAGGTGGGAAAAAGATCGCTTTGATACCCAGACACAGATATAATGACAACCATGTACCTCCTCATATGATCAATTACCGTGCAAATATCCATGCGCTTAAAGAGCTGGGCATAAAAAGGATAATTGCCACCAATTCAGTAGGGACCATGAAAAACCATCCGGTTGGAAGCTTCTTTTTACCAGATGACTTTATTGACTTTACCAGTAACAGATCAGCTACTTTCTTTGATGAAAAAACAGTGCACCTGGATGTTAGCGAACCATACTGTCCAGAGCTTAGGATTGTATCAAGGGAGATTCTTACACGGAGGAATATCGGTTTTTCAGAAGGAGTGTACGTCTGCACTGAAGGACCAAGGTTTGAAAAAAAAGCCGAGATACGTATGATGGGACAATTCGGTGATGTTGTGGGCATGACCGGTATTCCGGAGCTTGTGCTGGCCAGGGAAATGAATATGTGTTATTTATCTATCTGTACAGTGACAAATGATGCATGTGGATCGGGTAGTAGTAAAATGACAGTAAGTGAGGTTCTTGATGTACTTAAAGGTACAAATGAGAACCTAAAGATCCTGTTAATGGACATTATAGATTCACTTCCTGAAAAACGTTCATGCAACTGTATTATGGCAACCTTTGACGCAACGCTTTAACCTTGTCCAGACAGAATAAGACCATTGTTATTTTCCAGATCGAACATCATGCAATATCCCTGGATGTATCTATTTGTACACCTTCGTTTATCTTGAACTTGATTATTTCAGAACCAGGGACCATTCCCCTTATTTTTGGTATTGCAAGTTTACTGACGACCTTATCAGCTCCCTTGTCAAGTGTAGAGTCAAATATCACATCACATATGTTGAAAGTAAAATTTTCAATATATTCGATGTTATCGTTCTTGATCCCATATAAGTATGTCAGGCAACCCAGCTCTTTTGTTGTTTCATAGAGTACATTGATAAGTTGTTTTATAAGCCCCCTGTTAACTGTAAGTTCCATGAAAAAGGAAAAAGAATCAAAGATTATGTTTATATCCTCTCCACTTGAATCGCTTGCTATGTTGCGCAGGTTATATTCTGTGAAGTCGATTATCTTTGAATCAATGAACTCATTGCCAACATTGTCAGACATATCCCCGCATGATGTACAGTAGTATTCACTGTATATGTCTACAAAAATAATGTTCATAGGATCAAATCCAAGTCCTATCACATCGTTCAGTACAAAACGCGGTCTGCGGTTGGTAGTAAAATAATATGTTTTGCGGGATTGTGTGAACTGATAAAGGAAAACCTCAGACATCGATCTTGGGTCAGCTGAAAAATATGTCAGTGATCCAGTTGGCAATCCTCCTCCAAGATTTCGGTCAAGAACAGCTATACCTGTGGAATGAAGGCATCGTCCAGCCTCATTTATCGTGTCACTACCTTTTGTTTTGAAACTGGGGTAAAGAGAAGTGTCCGGCGTATCTCCGGATTCTTTGTATAAATCCTTATTATCTGCTTCCATAAAGTTTTTCTGATTCAGCATCATATATGACCTCAGAATCTTTTTCTACTGTTGTCTTTACAATGTAAGCTTATTTTCATACTGTGAGCTTTTTTTTTATAATCATAAGCTGTTATTTACAATTGTAAGCTTCCTTATTGTTGTTTTATAAGCGTTATTATCGTTGTATTATTATTGTGTTTAATATTATAAAACACTTCTTTGATCTATACGGCAATATTTATAGTATATGTAACATCAAAGGGCAACAATGACTCTCTGGATATTAGCCAATGCCGAAAGGTCAAAAATAACTCTCCTTGCTATAAAGGATAAGAAAAAAAAGCCTCTTTTTGTCGGTGAACTCATCCTGAGAAAAACAGATGCAGGTTTTAGACCTCACAAGTTCAAGGTTGCAAATGAAAGGAAGGGGGACTTCAAACCTCCATCCGAGTTTATAGATATGCTAAGGACAGCTGACAGGATAATGATCGCCAGAGGTGGCGATACAAGCCAGGGAGCTGAATTTGAGAATATGCTCCGGGGCTTTCAGTTAAAGGCTGATACTGTAAAAGCATGTAGATTCTGCCTGCTAAAGAACAGATTCAATTTCATAAACAGGCGATCTATAAATTATCACAGGGAAAAGGTATGTGAGGACTGTGCCCGTGAAGAACTTTACAGAGTACTTAAAAGTTCACATTTTAATTATGCGGAGGAACTGTGCCAGAGGTTTGAGGATATTATGCTCAAAACCAAGGACCTTGACCGGACAATGGCTATGATCAGTCCGGATGAGGTAGACCGGGAGCTTACAAGATTCGATTCAATTGCTGCAAATACTTCAATACCCACAGGAAAAATAGAAGACCTTCCAATAGATAAAAACTTCAAGAAGCTGCTATTAAAAAAATCTGATACTCTTCTCCCGGTTCAATCTCTTTCTGTGGACAATGGACTGTTAAAGGGATATGACCAGCTTGTAACCTCTGTAACTGCCACAGGTAAAACTCTTATAGCCGAACTTGCAGGTATTGAGAACATCCTTAAGAGAAAGGGTAAAATGCTATATCTTGTTCCTCTTGTGGCTCTTGCCAACCAGAAATATGATCAGTTCACTACAAAATACCCTTCTATTGGAATACGAACATCCATTCGTGTGGGCAGTGAGCGTATAAAGACATCAAAGAGCTCTTCCATGAAAAAGACCCTGGACTCAGATATTATAGTAGGTACTTATGAAGGGATAGATTATTTGCTCAGGACAGGGAACGCTGACCTGCTTGGGAAGGTCGGTACTGTTGTTATAGATGAGGTTCATGTGCTGGGGGATGCTGAAAGAGGTCACCGCCTAGATGGTGTAATAGCAAGAATCAAGTACGCTGCACCAGCTGCTCAGTTCATCTATCTATCAGCGACCGTGGCCAGGCCTCAATTACTTGCAGAGCAACTTGGTGCCAGGCTAATTGAGTATGAATATCGTCCGGTTCCAATCGAGCGACATCTTCTGCTCTGTCCGGAGCACTCTAAAATAAAGATGATGGCACGGCTTGTGAGGGAAGAGTTCTCTTTAATCTCCTCTAAAGGACACAAAGGGCAGACTATAATATTCACAAACTCAAGGAAGAACTGTCACCGTATAGCAGAAGCTTTACCTATATCAGCTGCTCCATATCATGCTGGTCTTACCAGTCAGGAGCGTAAAAAGGTTGAAATCGCATTTTTGAAGGGTAAACTGCCTGTTGTGGTAACAACAGCAGCACTTGCAGCAGGAGTTGATTTCCCCTCCTCCCAGGTCATATTTGAATCAATGGCAATGGGCATTGAATGGTTGACAATGCAGGACTTTCTTCAGATGCTGGGTCGTGCAGGTAGGCCTGATTTCCATGATCGTGGTGTGGTTGTTTTACTTGCTGTTCCCAATAAACGATACTCAGGTGAGAAAGGTGATACCGAGGATGCTGTTGCCTTGAAGCTCCTCAAAGGTGAGATGCAACACACAGAGATAGATTATGGTGAAGACGAAAAGATGGAAGAGATACTTGCATCTTCTGCAGTTACTTCATCATTCAGGGATCTTAAAATGATACATTCCAGCATGCTTGCAGATTATAATATTGATGCTTTGATGGATAGGTTGAAAAGGAACAGATTCCTTCACAAAAAAGGTGATATGATTTCATTGACAAGATTTGGGAAAATAGCATCAGGTCATTTCCTGTCGGTTTCAAAAGCATTTCTGATAAGGGATTCTGTTCTTGTGGAACAGGACCCGATAGCAACTGTTTCAAATCTGGAGTTCTTTGATGCTGTATACTACAAATATGCTGCCCGCATCTCAGCGGCCCTGCAAGTTAACTTACCTTCCCGGGTATTTCAGGGTGCTTCTTTGGATATCCTTTTTGAAGGTGAGAACATGGAGAAGCTCGATGTAGTACTGCGTGATCAGCTTTTTGAGTTTGCTGCTGACTTTTTAACATGTGGCTGTCGTGATTCTCCATATTGCGGCTGTGCAGAGCGTAAGTTCTCTGAGAAGATAATATCCATCCGGTCAGAAGGATATGATCCGGAAGGAATTGTCAAAAAACTTGAAAATCTATATGGTATTACTGCTTATCCAGGGGATATGCTGGGTTATCTTGATAATGTGGTACGTAATCTGGAAGCTGTAGAAATGATAGCTGCTGCATATTCAAAGAAGGATATATCTATGCGTGCCCGTAATCTGCGTAAACTTGTTGAAGGTTGATACTTTTAAATGGTAAATGTGTTCTTAATAACAAGACTTATTACAGTTAGGAATAAAGATGCATATCTGTTGAGATTACGTTTATACTTTTATAAAGAAGTCACCTGCTGAGGGGATATATATATGGACGCTGAAAGAAAAGACGATGACAAGCTGGTCAATAAACAACAAGATCTAAAGAAAAAAAAGAATGTTAGAATTGAACTCTTTAAACCTGAAGATTTCAAACAGGTTTACTCCATTGGTGCTATAGGGGGTCACAGTCCCTATGATTTCAGGATAGGTTTCTACAACGACATGCCCATGACAATGAGCAAGTCAGGTGATGAGCAGGTTATACAGAGAAGACTTGAGACCGAGGTAATACTTTCTCCTCTGGCGGCTGTTGAACTTGTACGCTGGCTAAATCAACACATACAAAACTATGAGGCCACATTTGGCCCGATATCCAAGCCAATGATGGGTGTGAAGAAAAAATCAGAAACAGTTCAGGATAGTACTGAAATACAGGGTTATATGTGATGTTATAGTTTACATTAATATATGATCTTGATATTTAACTTGGCAATTATATTTAGTCATTGTTAAAGACAAATCGTCAGTAATAAATACAATACCGGCTATTCTCAGTAGCCTGTAGATGTCATTACACTACACAATGTATACTACATAATGTTATTTTAAATGAAAGAGAGGGTTGATTTTGTTCCCAAATAAGAAAGTCCAGAAGTTAATTGGATCCAAGGTCCAGGTTGAGATGAAAGGTGACCTTCACCTTCTAGAAGGAACATTAAAAAGTGCAGATGATTATATGAACCTGCATATGGTGGAAACATTAGAGATTGCAAACGGAGAACGTCTTCGATCCCTTGGTTCTGTGGTATTGCGTGGAAATAATATCATTCTTGTTGTACCTATGGAAGAATAAAGGCCTGATGAGAGCAATATGAGTATTGAAGAAAAAGCACTGGATATTATTAGTAAAAGCAAGGAAGGGGTTTATCAGAATGAACTCTGGAAAGTACTTGAGATAGACAGTCGTAAATGCTCAAGGTTAATATCCAAACTTTTGGAAGATGACCTGATAACAAGAGAGCAAGCTGTTTCCAATGGTGCCAGGACATATCTGATCAAGGTAAAGCAGGAAGTTAAGCCCTGCTTTGATCTTCTTCTCTCAGGTGATAACTTTTCACCGTGCGCAGGTTGCAGGGATGCTTGCCAGCCGGAAGCATGTGGGAAGCTTACCTTCTGGGTTATGAACCTCAACGACAACGAGCAGACAGACGAGATATCCTGATCCAGGCGAAACCTTTAATAAGGATATCTACCATGTTGGGGTCGCTTCACTAAGGCGAAATCAACGTGCTCCGATAGTGTAGTCCGGCCAATCATTCCGGCCTTTCGAGCCGAAGACTCGGGTTCGAATCCCGATCGGAGCACTACAATCAATCTGAACAATGTTTTTCAGATGCATTCTCTATTTTACTTAAATACAGATTGCTTAAATCTATGATATCGTTTTTGTAAAGAACAATCAACTATCAACTAACAATGATCTAACTGTTTTGATGTATCCATACGTTCATTAATGATCAGCATAGCAAGATCGATCAATAAATAAATATTGAAAACAATTTAAATATATATTAATAATATACCAGGACAAATATATGTAGCTTGTAATCTTTGAGTTCAGATAACTGGCAACATATGTTAGATCCTTTTAATGGAAAAATGAATAATTATGTCATTTGATAATCTTAATCTAATTCACACACTTCAAAAGGCACTGTCTGATGAAGGATATGTAAAGCCAACGCCCATACAGGAGCAGTCCATTCCCCATCTTTTAAACAGAAAGGATATGATAGGTATTGCACAGACGGGTACTGGAAAGACCGCCGCATTCATATTGCCTATTATGAACAATATGTCATCTTCATATAAGGTTCCAAAGCCTGGCTTGCCACGTGTACTTGTAATTGCTCCAACCAGAGAGCTTGCAGCCCAGATAGGTGAAAGCTTTACTGTCTATGGAAAATATACACGCTTTAAACATACAGTGATCTTTGGTGGCATTGGTCAGGGCTCACAGGTAAAAGCCCTCTCAAAAGGTGTCGACTCACTTATCGCAACTCCCGGGAGGTTGCTGGACCTTATAGAACAGGGCCATATAAACCTCTCTTCAGTGGAGTATTTTGTGCTTGATGAGGCAGACAGGATGCTTGACATGGGTTTTATCAATGAT
>PXAV01000042.1 GCA_003565715.1 Methanosarcinaceae archaeon | reverse complement strand
TTTGCCGGATTGAGTGAGGTTTCAACCGCTCAGGGCGTGACCGGCGCCAATTTAAACGGTACTGTTACAGATACAGATGGTGACCCGCTCCCCGGCGCAACGGTGATCGCTATTCATGAACCCTCCGGCACTGAATACGGCACAACCACGAGAGTGGACGGTCGATTTAATATTCGGAATTTACGGGTAGGTGGACCCTACACAGTACGAGTATCCTTTATAGGATTTCGTGTGGCGGTGCAGGGTGATATTAATCTCGAACTCAGCCAGGATTACAGAGTTGACTTCCAACTTGCTGATGATACCATAGAGCTTGATGAGGTAGCTGTTACAGCTCAGAGAGATGCGGTTATTTCCAGCGACAGAACAGGTGCCCGGTCTCGGGTAAGCCGCGATCAGCTCGATGCTCTCCCGTCTATCAATAGAAGTATTCAGGATTTCACACGATTAAGCCCGCAGGTGAGTGGCAATAGCATCGCCGGACGTAGCGGCCGCAGAAACGCAATTCAAATTGATGGTGTGACTTTCGATGATCGTTTCGGACTTGGTTCCGATGCGATTCCAACCATCGGAAATCCGATTTCTCTGGATGCAATCCAGGAATTTCAGGTCGAGATTGCACCCTTCGATGTTCGACAGGGTAATTTTACTGGCGGTGCCATTAATGCAGTAACCCGTAGCGGCACGAATATTTATCAGGGTTCTGCTTACTATTATGGAAGAAATCAGGGTTTTATCAGCAGCCAGCTTTTAGGTGAAGAGAGTCTTATCGAAGACTTTAGTGAATATCAGGCGGGTTTCCGGCTTGGTGGCCCCATTATCGAGAACGAACTCTTCTTCTTTTTGAATGCAGAAGTGAAGCGGGAAACAAGTCCGCTCTTTAATCTTGAAGAGTCCAACTTCCGCGGTAATGCAGCTCAACTTCAGGAAGTGATCGATATTGCACAAAGCCAATACGGATATGATGCGGGCGGTTTTGGCCGGCTGTCTCAGCGAACAGACGACTGGAAGATTTTCCTGAAGATGGATTGGAACGTATCAAGTAATCACAGACTCACTTACCAACAGAATCTGATTAATGGATATGATGACCGGGGAATTTCGAGAGGTCAATTCGCCTACTCCCTCGCCAACCGACAATATCGTCAAAGAGGAAATCAGAGCAACTTTTCTGTCCAGGTTGCAAGTACATGGACCAACAATCTGGTGGGCGAAGGTAAAATTGCTTACACAAGACTGAGGCAAGAAGCTGATTTCGGTGGTAATCCTTTTCCAAGTGTAAGGATTGAAACACCTGAAGGATTTAATATTGATTTAGGTGTTGAGCGATTCCGACATGCCAATCAGTTAAATCAGGACTATCTTGAATTCACCTACAATTTGACCTACTTCAGAGGTAACAACACATTTACTGTTGGCACAAATAACTACCTCAATCAATTCGAAAACGTCTTTATTCAGGATGCGTTAGGAACATACACGTTTCAAAACATTGTAGTAGATGGTGAAGTTGTTGATAGCGGTATAGATCGTTTTCGCAGAGGAGCAGCGAATCGCTTTCAGTCCAGCTACTCTACCGATGAAAACCGGTTTGGAAAGCTCCCTTCTGCTGACTGGGGTTACAATACATTTGCGGTCTATGCCCAGAACGAGTGGAGGGCGAGCGATCGGCTCTCATTAACTTATGGTGTTCGGGCAGACCTGACAGTATTTACGGATGAACCCCCAAGCAATCCTACTTTCTCTCAGGATTTTCCGGGTTTTGACACCGGTCAGGTACCTGATCCCACTCTTCAGTTCAATCCGCGATTTGGGTTCAACTGGAATAATGGGAATACACAGATTCGTGGTGGTGCGGGGCTTTTCTCCGGTGGAGAACCGGGCGTATGGCTATCCAACCAATACAGCAACACTGGTGTCGACCTTGCCAGGGTTGATAGAAGATCCAACTTCCCTGATGGATTCTTCTCTGCAGACCCTAATGCACAGCCAAGGCCCGGAGTCACTCCTGGGCTCGATCCAATTCAGACAACCGAGGTGAACCTTACGGATCCTGACTTTAAAATCAACCAGATCTTCCGTACAAACCTTGCTGTAGAGCAGAGGCTGCCATGGAATCTTGTGGGTACTGTAGAGTTTATCTACAGCAACAACCTTCAGGATATCGATTACCAGAATCTGAACTTGGGGCCTGAAAATACGAACGTTCGCCTTGCAGACGGCAGGCCATTTTTCTCTGATGTAGTAGAGCAAGAGGACGGAAGCTTCCGCGTAAATAGAGTTGACGCCAGTAACAATTTCACGAATGTGATACTCCTCACAAATACCAACGTAGGTAATCAGTGGAGCCTCACAGGTCAGCTTCGGAAGGAGTTCTCCGATGGATGGTTTGCTGATGCCTCTTACACTTATTCAGATGGTACATCTGTGAACGACGGGACATCAAGCCGTGCTATATCCAACTGGCAATTTAATGAGGTACCCGGCGATCCTAACAATGCACCGGCGGCAAGATCGACTTTTATTTCAAAGCACAGAATTCTTGCTTCGGCATCCTACCAGCTAAATTACGGTAGCCGATACTCAACCACATTTTCATTGATCTACGAAGGGCGTCAGGGCAATCCGCTCACTTACGCCTATTTCACTCCCGGATTTGTGAGCTTCAGTGCAAATGGTGATTTTCGAGGTGGCAATGACCTCGTGTATGTGCCTGCTACAGAAAATGACGTAAACCTTGTAAGCAACAATTGGGACGAATTGAATGCTTTTATCGATGCAAATCCGGGTCTTCGTGAGAACAGAGGCCAAATTGCACCGAGAGGAACTGGTGATCAGCCGTGGGTTAATCAGATTGACGTGAGAATTTCCCAAAAAATCCAAACGTTTGGTTCGCAATCACTCGAGATATCCTTTGATGTACTTAACTTTGGAAACATGCTTGGTAATATTCTTGGGCAGGACGATTGGGGTGTTCAGCGATTTGCATCCTTCGGTAATGTAACCGAAATCACATTTTTAGGTTATGATTGGGAACGGGCAGCAGATGGAGCGATTGAGGGTACGCCAAGAATTAGTTTCGATCCTGATCGTGTACCTACCAATATTGATCAGTTTAATGTATCTAATACGAACTCCAGATGGAGAGCTCAGCTTGGAATCAGGTACTCATTCTGATTAGGTTAATTTTTCAAACTAACATAAAAGCAACCTGCACTGCAGGTTGCTTTTTTTTTAAAAGAAATTCAAACAGTTGACTGTTACTAAATTGAAAAGTTCTTTTTACACCCTAATCAGTACTGAACATTTCTTATCATCCCAGTCAATTAAAACTCATCTATCAAT
>PXAV01000049.1 GCA_003565715.1 Methanosarcinaceae archaeon | reverse complement strand
TTTATCTGTTTCAGAATAAGATGCATTCTCTATTCTCTTTTCTGTACCGTTCAGAATTCTGTTGAAGTCATACAAGTCCATTTGAAACCACCTGTTTGACCTACGAAGACAGGTGTGGGCTTTGGACTGCAATGTATAGAGCCTCGGGCGGGATTTGAACCCGCGACCTCGTCCTTACCAAGGACGCGCTATACCCCTAAGCCACCGAGGCGCAGAAAACATTCAGGGGCACTGGCACATAATACTCAGAATCAATTAATAAGCTTTCGGTTGAGACGGCATAGTATCTATAAGAACCAGCGCTCATCAACCGGGAATTTCTCGTTGATCCACATCAGTACGCTATTTTGATGAACTATGCGGTATGAGCGGGAAAGTGCTTTTTTCGATCCAAAAAGGTGTTCTTCTTCTCTTATATGTAGGTTCTCAAAGTCTCTGCGAGTCTCTATATTGTGGTCCCTTAGTATTCTGCCAATGGGTATATCTGCTTTCATCATATCGCAACGTACACCATCTGGCATCTTTTCTATAGCAGAGAGGGAGCGCGCATAAACATATGGAACATCACCTGCCATAAGGGTGACCTCACGCTCATTGATATCAGCCCCAACGGCAACCTTAAAAATATGTGACATCTGTTCATCAGCAGGGATTATATGCTGCTTTTCCGTAACAACTGACGTTGGATGCCGTGTCATGATCTCCAGCAAAAAAGTAACAGAACCATCTGTTCCTGCACATACCCTCAGACATGTAGGTATATCAAGACCCTTTAGTTTTTCGAGAAATTCAGTACCAACCATTCCAATTACCAGCCTCAAATTGTAAAATAAGTCAAATAAAAACCCATATTACTTAGAAACTTCCTTCTTTGCCTGTTTAAGACGCTCTTTTGCAGTATAACCAGTGGCATTGTATAGGAAATCCCTGAAACGTTTGTTGGAATCAAGAATAACATCATCATCTGTTAAAGAAGTGTCAGATACAGTGTCAATAGCCATTTTTTTACCCTCAAGCCATACAGAAAGACTTGAAAGGACACCATATGAAGTAACAAGCTTTTCTCCTTCCTTTTTTATCTCACCTGGGAAGGTTTCTTTCAGGCATTCATGTATCCTATCCATGTCAGCTTTATAACCGCGTTTTAATTTATATTCCTGCATTTCAATCAAGTCTATATAACAGAGTTAAAATGAATAAATGTACCGGTATATTTCGACTTATTATAAAAATTATATATAAGTCGTATTGATAAAAGCTCACCGGGTTGTAAGGAAATCCTCAGCAAGCATCAAAAGCCTTGAACGTTTGTCCTCACCCATCCGATCATAGGAAGATACCATCATATTCATGCGAAAATTCTTTTTCAGGACATCCCTGTTCTTATCAATAAAATGCCAATAAAGGGCATCCCATATATCGCACCAGTCCCCCCTATCAAAATCGCTCATTCTTAGAATATATCCAGAACCGGAAACATATGGTTTTGTTGCTATCATTCCCCCATCTGCGAACTGGCTTAGGCCATAGACATTGGCTTCCATTACCCATTCATGAGAATCTACAAACATTTCCATAAACCACCTATAGACATCATCGGGGTGTATCTCACACAAGAACATGAAATTACCCATTACCATGAGCCGCTCAATATGATGACAATATCCATATGTGCACACTTTTTTGATGACATTGTCAACTGGTTCGATACCAAGAGTCCCATTATACCACCTTTTATCAAGTCTGCGGCTGTGGGAAAAGAAATTGCCTGCAATCCCTCCTCTGTGATACAGACCTCTTATAAATTCACGCCAACCTATTATCTGACGTATAAAACCTTCAATACTTGAGAGTGGGATACTATCTTTGTTCTTATCGTAATTTTCCAGAGATCGTAGAACCACTTCGTTGGGTGTGATCAGACCTATATTCAAAAGGGGAGAAAGAAGTGAATGGAAAAGGAATGAATCATCTTTTCTTATGGCATCCTCGTATGGACCAAACTTCTCAAGCCGATGCTCAAGAAAATCTTCAAGCCATAGCAAAGCATCTTTTCTGGTTGTTGGAAGATAGAAGTTGGAGCTGCTTCCCGGACTGGAAGTGAAGAGCTTATCTATGATAGTGATTACTTCTTTTGTGTTTCTGCTATGAGTAAATGAAGGTAATTTTGGAACATTAACAGAATCAGGTAAAGACTTTCGGTTTTTTTCATCCAGGCTCCATTTTCCACCTAGAGGATTACCATCATTATCTAGGAGGTGCCCCATTCTTTTTCTCTGGGATATGTAAAAGTTATTCATGAGAAGTTTCTTCTTATTTCTTTCATGGTCCATGAACCCATCAATTGTTGTAAGAAATCCAGGTGATTCTACAGTATCAAGAAATATGTATTTTTTCTTGCAAATATCTCTGATAATCGATTCAAAATACCTATCTTCAAAAGTATATGATTTTATGCTTTCAATGTTGCACTTTTTAAGAACATAGGTAAGTTTTTCTTCATAGCTTAGCTTACTGTCGTCTTCTATATTAAAGTAGACCACATCAAAATCCTGAGCCAGCCAATCCCTATAGGATCTCATAGCAGAGATCAAAAATATAAGCTTGTGGCGATGGTATGTATATCGGGTGCAAAGACCTATATCTTCTGCCATAAAAAAAAGTGTTTCACTATCCACTCCAAGGGAACTTATATCTGGGAAAAGACAGTTCCCGGGTATTAAAACAAGTTTTTTATATTGCTTGTTTGTCAGATTGGTTATCAATGGCATAATAGTTCAGAATATGTTTTTCTCGGCTTTGTCTATGTTCATTTATAATAGTGTGGGGTAATTGTAAAGGTTTAGAGATCATCTTCTTTGCAACAAATGTTTCCTGCCTTCACCAACTATCCTTACCTTCGCAACCTTTGAAAGTACAATCTCAGCCAGTTCCTCTATCTCCTCCACGGAAGGAGATGGGCTATCATGACCCATAAAAGGTATGTCAAAATCCGGGTTGCTCATGAACTGGTAGAGCATTACCTCTGAAGCAAACTCAAGGTCTGGAAGTATACGTTGTACCGTGTCAGAGTTCACATATTCAGGAATGACCCTTATCCATATGCGCAACCACTTATTATTTGCAATCGACAGAGAATCTGTTAGAAGTGACACATACTTTTTACTGCGTTTCTCTGACATACCGGTAAGTTCCATGATCCCACTGATATCATCACTTGCAGCCTTTATCTCTATAACAAAACCATATACAAAAGGTAGAGCAATCTTAAGTACATCCGGTTTCATACCATTTGATTTCAATATGATCCTCTTTCCTGTTTTGTGTAAACCTTCAATGAGGGGTATAAGGTCCTTTTGAAGAGTAGGCTCAGCTCCTGCAATATAAACATCCTCGGTGCTTGACATGGCTGCGTATTCCAAAAGCCTTTCAACGCTCAATTCCTCTGAAGGCTGCTTTATATGAACACAGTAAGGACACCTCATATTACATCCTGCAACCTCTATCCTTATCTGCCCCGTTTCCTCTGATATACCCGTAATTTTCATAGAATCCTCCATGCTTGAAAGCTTCGAAAAAATATTATGTTACACAAGTTTATAACTAAGACAATGAAACCTTAAATGTATAGCGATTACTTTTTATGTATGCCACGCTATCAGAGCAATAGACGGTGATCATATTGGCGAAGAAACTGCAACTTGAGGATCTTGAAAGATCAAAAAGTAAAAAGGAAGCAATGCCTGCTGAAAACGAGCTTGAGGATCTCTACGACCTGATCATACCCCCAGGAACTCCTTCATATATTATCTATGACCTGGCAGAGGAATTCGATCTTGACCCTGTGGGTAGACAGTTAACAGTCCACATCGTAGAAACTGATGAAAGAGAAGTAATAGTACTTAGAGGTATACTGGAAGAAGTACAGGCTGCTGAAAAGTACCTTCGTGAAGAACTGCAGGCATGGATAGAAAGTGAATAAATAAACTTATTTCAAGCCAATTATGAAAAAAGGACATGACAATATCTTTTTTGTGAACACGCGAAAATACTTCATATTCCTGTGATAGTATCATTCCTAAGATCAAATACTACAGCTTTTGCATTTAAATCATAGATATCTATGATGCGTGTATCGTTTATGTGCCCGATAGCTGCTGCTTTAAGGCCTGAATTTTCAAACACTTCAATGCACTCAGCTGAATGCTCTTCTCTGGCAGTTACTATGTAACCTGTGGCGGGATATATCTTCAGCCACTGTTCAAAATCAACGTTTTCAGGTACCGGTATCTTACTTATATCAACAGAGGCCCCAACCCGGCTAACCTCACAAAGCATACCAAGAGAACCGATAGTACCGGGATTGCTGATATCCTTCCCAGCTGTAACCAGTCCCTTCTCACCGATTTCCTGCATTACCATGAAACTGCGGCGCACTACATCCGCCTCTTTGAATGATGTGGTATCCCAGCTGTATGGAGAATTCTTCCCAACCCTGCCGTCCATATCATAGGCAACTATTATAACATCCCCGGGATCTGAACTGTCACTCCTGATGATACAGTCCTTCTTTGCTATACCAATTATCGCAACAGCGAGGGAATTATATGGTGTGTCCGGATGCATATGGCCACCTACCATTGGTACACCAAACTTTTTGATCCCATCCCTGATACCACGCATGATCTCCTCAGTGGATTGCGGATCACTTGAAGACATCACATTTACCATTGCAAGTGGACGGCCTCCCATTGCAGATATGTCATTCACATTCACAACAACTGAAGTATAACCAGTCCACCATGGACTTTTATTGACTATCCTACCCCAAATGGCATCTGAAGCAAAGAGTATAACCTCATCGGTACCGATATCTATTACAGCTGCATCATCTCCAAAATCATCGATGATCTCGCCATACTCAGAACGCACTGTCTCAAATATCTTAACTATGTCTGCGATTGGTTTTTTCCGGGTAACTCCTTCAAAGTTCCTCAGGTTTTCAGCAAGTTGCTCGATATTCAAAAGAACACCTTTAGAAATATTAAAACAAATATATCCAATCAGGATCTTTTCTTATCCTTCATTTCAAGTTTGATAGTGTTCCTGCGCTCCTCACTCATCTGAGAAAGGTCCTGGCCGATAAGTCCAAATGCATCAGATCTGCATTGGCGGCAGTGTCTCATCTGTTGCACATAAGGTTCACATTCATTCTGCACAGTCTTGCATTCAGCCGGGGAAGGAGGGGTCATATCAGCAAATCTGGCCTGACATATCAATGGCATCACGTTCATAATAAAGACACCAAGCTCATTTATCTTCTTTGCAACCTCTACAATATGCTTATCATTGATACCTGGTACCAGAACGGTATTGACCTTTACCACAAGGTCTGCTTCTACTGCCATCCTTATGCCTTTAAGCTGGTTCTCTATCAGGATACTTGCAGCTTCTGTGCCCTTGTAGACCTTACCATTATATCTAACATGGTTTATCAGCTGAGCCTCTATCTGCGGGTCTATTGCATTCATTGTAACTGTAAGGGTGCTGACCCCGGTCCTTAGAATGTCGGGCATCCTTTCAGGCAATGCAAGGCCGTTGGTACTTAGGCAGAGGGTCATTTCAGGAAATTCCTGCCTTATAAGTTCAAGTGTCTTAAATGTCTCATCATTTGCCAGGGGATCTCCAGGACCGGCAATACCAACCACTTTTATGAAAGGGTACTCATTCAGTATCTGCCTTGTTTTTTCAAGGGCATCCTCCGGGGTCAGTACTTCACTTGTGACACCCGGGCGGCTCTCATTAACACAATCAAACTTACGATCACAATAGTTACACTGTATATTACATTTAGGAGCTACTGCAAGATGTATTCTGCCAAACTTATGCTGGGCTTCTTTAGAGTAGCATGGATGCTGGGCTATTACTCTTTTTATCTCATCTTCCTTAGAAATCCCTATATCACAAACATTTGATTTTTCCGCATCCATAAACATAACTCCTTTGAAGCAATAAACAAAGCACAATTTAAGAGAAACTAATAGATATAGTTTTGTACTGACTTATAGTTGTGCCTTTTTAAAGTGTACTTAACTCACACCATTTGCCCTGTCCTTCCCACATTTTAACAGAAAGTGGAAAATCAAGCCGTGAAGATAGCCTTGAGTGAACATGCTCACAAAGGTTCTCAACACTTGGAAATTCCAGTATGTTGTTCAACAGTACATGGTCATATTCCCTTAGAACATCTTTTATTATCTTCTTTATCTCATAGAAATCCATTACCATCCCGGATTCTTTTTTTTCTCCTTCTATTACCATTTCTACCTTATAGGTGTGGCCGTGAACTATCCCGCATGTTTCATGCCCTGGAAGATAATGGGCACTGTCAATATGATCAATTATTCCAAGTCTCATTTTCACTATAAACACCCCCACATCTTGTGGGTCTGTGGTATTATCCGCGTATCAACATGATCAAGAAGTGATTGCTGCATACTGAGCAGATAGCCAGTTTCTGGCTGCATATTTTTCTGTGTCACAGGCTGCAGTATAAGGCAGGATATATAACCCGATATTGCACCAATTACTCCTTCTATGTCATCTATCTGTGTATCCTTTGTAACCACTATCTTACAAAAACAATCTCTATGCTTTGTAGTTCGAAGAACCCTGAAGCACTCTATTGTATTTTCAAGATGCAGGTCCGGTTCCTCAAGCAGTGAATATGGAAGTATTTTTACATCACCTGAAACATAAGAAAATCTATCTTTTATTTTCCTGGCCATGTTTGGAAGGGTCATGTTGGATTCAAGATACAGTGGTATGCCTATATCCAGCGATGATATAATATCAGCATGTAAAAGTGGCTCTCCTCCTGTGAGCGATACAGAATGTAAACCGGAATATGAGCAAACAAGCTCTTTTAATCTTTCACTTGTAATAGGGTTGTCAACTTTCTGGAAAACACCAGACCCAGGGATCTTTTCAAAGTTACACACATTTGTGACACCTACATGGGTATCACAATAATTGCACTTAAGATTGCATCCAGTAAATCTTACAAATGCCTGCCTGCGTCCTACATAAGGCCCTTCCCCCTGCACGGAACAAAATACCTCACTAACAGAAGCATGCATCATATCACATCCAATGGGCGAGATTTGCGAAGATCCCGTTCGATATCCACGAACTCATCATGATATAGACGTGCTATATTTTCCATGATAGGAACTATTTCATCATTGCATGCTCCAAGATCATGAAGGCTACCATAATGATCGTGGGATATATTTATCCCAAAATGGAACTTTTGTGATACTGCAGAAGTGCTTGCTATGGAAACTGTCAGTTTTTTCCCTGCCACAAAAAGGTCATCTCCTTTCCTGATAATATGGTTGCAGTATTGCGAGAGCACTTCTGAAGCTATTGCTGTAAACAGTCTCTGCCTAGCATAAACAAGCTTGAGGTCAGTAGAATCGAAATGCTCTACAATAAAGTGAAGCATATCTTCAGATAATATGAGATCATCGTTTTTCCTGTCCTCAAGATCAATCATATGCTCAATACTGACATCACATCCACCCCTGAATGCTATCACAGAGTCTTCCTGCACGTCAGCAAAATTATAAGCCCAAAGAGAAGAAATCTGGCTGCCATCATAATCTAGTTTTGTATCAAGGATGATACTTTGCATTCTATCACACTCAAATATCATATGTCCTTTTCATTATCAAGCCTTATAAGAAGAGGGTCACTTAACCCTACCATTTCAAAGGCCCTTCTTCTTCTGGTGCAGCTCTCACATTCACCACACGGAGATTCATGACCATGGTAGCAGCTCCAGCTGTACTCCAACGGTGCATCAAGTTCAATTGCCTTGGCAACAATAGCCTGTTTGTCCATGCCCATAAGAGGTGCAAGTACCTTCACACCATTAAGTGTGGAGTATGAAAGTGAACCATTAATAGCATCTATAAACCCGGTGGAGTTATCAGGGAATGTGACCGCTTCTTCCCCGTTAAAGCCCACTACAACATATTCACATCCCATGCTCTCTGCAAAAGCTGCTGCTATGTTTATAAAAATTCCATTCCTGTTGGGAACCCAGACGGCCCTGGCAGACCTTTGAGTAATGGATGGGTCAGCATTTTTGGATATATCCTCCATGCTGACAGATGGAACAATAGCAGAGCTATCAACAAGTGAGGAATTGCTTATGCCCTTCATCCATGGAATATCAAGGATGTGATATTCCATGCTAAAATATTCACAGACCTTAACAGAGTTCAAGATCTCACGCTCAGAGGAGCGTTGTCCATAATTGAATATAAGAGCCATCCGGACATCTGTTATCTCAAGGGCAGCAGCAGTAGCGGTAACAGAATCAAGACCGCTGCTTAACAAAGCAATAGCACTGATAGATAGATCCTCCTTCAACATAATAATACTGGAATAATACTTAAGGACTATTCAAATAGTACCTGAGTATAAAAAACCATCGTTATATTTTCTATCAAATAGACAATATTAGCACACAGATTAAATATATAGCCAACATAAATATAATTATATTAAGCCAAGGAGGAAATTTGTGCCTGCAATCAATGACAAAACAACCCTGGAGAATTTACTTCAAAAAATGTATTGGATCGAAGCGGAAATGGAACAACTGGGAACGTGGGAAGCACGCATTGAACTTATGGACGAGAATATCGACGCACTCGAGATCCTATCACATGATTCGGATAAACATTGGAGTATCATTAAGAAGTGGCTGATAAGATCAAACACAAGCATACCCGAAAGCACACCCCCAGGACTGCAAAAGCAAGCCTTTGATTTTGAAGATATGTCTGCCCAGGAGATGTTCAGAACAATAATGAAATATGAGATATTGGCAAAGAACGTATATGAAGATATAAAAGGAGCTGATCCAGGAGTAATAAAACAGTTACTTCACAGTGACGAAGATATCAGTGATTTTCTCAACGATATTGATCAGTTGATAAAGGATGAGGAAAAACATGCCAGCATATGTAAAAGAATTGTTGGGGGATACCAAAAGATAATGTATTGAAACCGCTGTAGCGATTTCCATATACACCAATTATCACTGATTCCTTCTGAAAAAGAAGGCCAGCCCTATTATTGCAAGCATTGGTAGTGCAATGGTCGGGAATTCCGGAATCTCCTGAACAGCAGGATCGATTACTGTTTCCTCATTAACTTTTTCACCGTTGTCAGCTTCACCGTTATCAGCTTCACCGTTATCAGCTTCACCGTTGTCAGCTTCACCGTTGTCAGCTTCACCGTTGTCAGCTTCGCCGTTGTCAGGATGATCGTTGCTTGGTAGAGGAGAAGTCAATCCAGCAAATGATGTTGTTTCTTCATCTACGGAGTTATCATCTTGTTCCTCAGCTTGATCAGAAGAACTTTCTATTGAACTCTGATACACATATTCCACATCTTCAATAGAAGAATCATAACCATCAGAATTGCCATATACACTCTCTGCTGGATAATTGAACATACCACTCGCAAGCAATATTGACCCAAGCACGATAACGACTATTGGAATGAATAATCTTTTGTCCATATTGTACCACCTTTCTATCAAATGATTTAGTTATTTTGTCTCTGTGTTGCTGTTTATGAATGATAATATATATAAATATCCATACTTCCTAAAATCATTATGATTATGAGATTCTTGCTTTTTGATGTTTTTGCGAAACAATACAAAAAGAACCTATATTAAGAAACAAAACAATCATTGTACAGGAGTGGCGCAATTGAATAAAGAAAGTAATCAAGGAAATGTAACGAACAGGTTAGCCAGAGAAAAAAGCCCTTACCTGCAACAGCATGCACATGATCCTGTCAACTGGTATCCGTGGGATGATGAAGCATTCCGCAAAGCAAGGGAAGAGGATAAGCCAATATTCCTCTCTATTGGCTATTCAACCTGTCATTGGTGCCATGTAATGAAAAAGGAGTCTTTCCAGGACGAAAGTGTTGCAAAGCTATTAAATGATTCATTTGTCTCCATAAAAGTGGACCGTGAAGAACGACCGGATATCGATAGCATTTATATGTCAGTATGCCAGGCGATCAACGGAAGAGGAGGATGGCCCCTTACAATACTAATGACACCTGATAGAAAACCATTCTACGCAGCAACCTATATCCCCAGGGAAAGTCATTATGGTATCCCTGGAATGAAGGACATAATCCCTGCGATAAGCGATCTTTGGTTGAATAAAAAAGATGAGATCATCAATAGTGCCAATGATATCACAACTGCAATAGCATCGTCTGCAATGGTGTCAGAGAAAACAGATCCTAACACCCAACTAGATGAAAACGTACTTCATAGGACATTCCAGCAGCTACATGCAACATTTGACCAGGTCTATGCAGGTTTTGGAAGAGCACCAAAGTTCCCTACTCCCCACAATCTAATGTTCCTGCTTAGATACTGGAAAAGAACAGGAAATGCAAGTGCCCTTGACATGGTGGAAAGTACCTTAAGTGCAATGCGTGTGGGAGGTATTTATGACCATATAGGTTATGGATTCCATCGATACTCCACAGATAGACAATGGTTGGTACCACATTTTGAAAAGATGCTCTATGATCAGGCGCTGATGATAATAGTCCTTGCTGAGACATATCAGGCAACGGGAAATATAGAGTACAGTGGAAATGCAAGGCAGATATTGTCCTATCTGAAAAGAGATATGCTCTCAGAGCAAGGCGCTTTCTTCTCTGCGGAAGATGCTGATAGTGAGGGGGAAGAAGGAAAGTTCTACCTCTGGGAAGCAGAAGAGATTGACAACATACTTGGAAAGGACAGTGCCGGTATTTTTAAGAAGTTATTTAACATAACAAAAGAAGGTAATTTTATCGAGGAACACAATAAAAAGGTTACCGGAAAAAACATACCACACATGATAGCAAACCTATCAGATAGTGTTGAAAATTCAAAACATACCAATAGTATTGAAAGTACAGCAGAATCAATTGAGAGCTCAAGACAAAAACTTTTCAATGAGCGTGAAAAGCGTATCCATCCATCAAAAGATGACAAAATACTTACAGACTGGAACGGTCTTACAATAGTTGCACTCTGTAAAGCTGCACAGGCCTTCAATGAGGATGAATATGCAAAAATGGCAGAGATAGCAGCAGATTTCTTTCTGGAGAAAATGGTATACAGAAATGGAAAGATCATGCACATGTATAAAGAAGGAGAAGCTGGAGTCGATGCATTCCTGGAAGATTATGCATTCTTCACATGGGGACTCCTGGAACTATACCATACAGTGTTCAGAACAGAATATCTCGAGCATGCAATAAAGATAAACAACTATATGTTAGCACATTTCCATGACAATATAAATGGGGGGTTCTACCATACATCCACGGATGCTGAAGAGCTAATATTCAGAAATAAGGAAGTATATGATGGTGCAATTCCCTCGGGAAACTCTGTTTGCATAATGAACATATTAAGGATCGCAACCATAACCGCAGATCCGGAACTTGAGGGAATTGGACTCAATGCCCTTGATGCTTTCGCAGGAAAGGTAAACTCTGCACCTGCAGGATACACCTATTTAATGACAGCTGCAGATACTGCTATAAATGGATCTGTGCAGATAATCGTTGCTGGCGATCATGAAGATGCAGCTACCAGGGATATCATCAGCTTAATCAATGAGAGATTCATTCCTGAAAAGATCGTTCTGCTCATACCGGAGAACAAAAATGACAAAATAAATGATATTGCTCCATACACAAAGGGTATGAAAGCAATTGATGGAAAGCCAGCGGTCCACATATGCAAGGAACACACCTGTGAGCGTCCATTAAAAGGCACACACGACATAGTAAAGAACATAGAGGCACTTTCACGTTATTAGAACAAGGAATGATCATATGACAGAAGGGAATTTCTATAATCCTGAAATAGAGGATATGGACAGAAGTGAACTTGACGCACTTGTCGATGACAGAATAAGATACACTGTAAACTATGCTGCAGAAAATTCACTGTTCTACAAAAAGTGGTTCCGTGAAAATGATATCAAACCTTCAGATATAAGGTCACATGAAGATCTTCTTGAGCTGCCCATTATATCAGGAAAAACGATACGTGAGAACCAACCACCTGAGAAACATGATTTTGGTTTCAGGACACTGGACTGGGATGATATATTCACTGTGCATGAGACCAGTGGTACCAGTGGAACACCAAAGTCGTTTTTCCTGACATGGGATGATTGGGAAAGATTCGCAGAGAAGTATGCCAGGTCCTTTGTTTCGCAAGGTTTTAGGAAGGACGACCGAGTCATCGTATGTGCTTCCTATGGAATGAATGTTGGTGCAAACACCATGACACTTGCGGCGAGAAATATAGGAATGACAATGATACCTGAGGGGAAGTGTACATTCCCTATAAGGATAATGGATGCGTACAGGCCAACTTCCATCGTAGCAAGTATATTCAAGCTTATAAGACTCGCAAAAAGGATGCAGAATCAAAACATGGACCCTGCTGATTCCAGTATAGAGAAGCTGATAATAGGCGGAGAGAGTTTTGCCGAAGAAGCTAGGAGATATGTTTCGGAGATATGGGATTGTGAGGTATATAACACATACGGAAGCACCGAAGGTACCATGTGTGGAGAATGTGTTGACATCAGTGGCTTGCATGTACCCGAAGACCTTGTACATCTTGACGTATACGATCCCAGGATGGATAAGTTCGTAAATGACGGGGAATGTGGAAGAACTGTACTGACCACGTTACTCCCGGTAGGAGCAAAAAGTGGTAACGTGCTTATAAACTATGATACAGAGGACACAACTGTAGTACTCAGCAGAGATAAGTGCAATTGTGGTAGAACTCACATGAAAATACTTAATCCGCAAAGAGAAGCTGAGACATTCTGGGTATCAGACACGCCATTTAATCGTGTGGATATTGAAAAAGGAGTATTTCAGCGGGATAACATGGAATACCTTACAGGAGAGTACGAGGCATTCCTGTATGGCGGAGATGATGAGGGTGAGACTACTCTCAGGGTCAGTATGGAATGCTCTGATATGGAAAAATGTGAACAGGAGCTAATAAAAGAGAATTTCCTGCACTCCTTTTTCCAATACAAGAAGGGGCTTGAAGATTCCTACATTGATGGAAGCCTAAACATCCTTTTCAATTATGAAAGACCTGGTGACCTTGAATTTTATCGTATCAAAGGCAGACCAAAACGTATAGTTGACAGACGTTGAAAATAATTAACATTACAGTTATCGATATATGCAAAGAGAGTTATACTGCATCTGAATGATTGGATGGACACGCATCTGCTTATATGCATCTATAAGTTAGTAAGGTCTATTGGTATCCTATGGCAGATACTAAAATGAACACAGAACAAAACCTGAAAATGGAAAATGCTGCAAAGGATATACGCTATCTGCTTGAGAGAGATTATCCAAGGAACAGTGTCATCAGGTTCATATCTGATCACTATCGTCTTTCAAATTGCCAAAGATATACCCTCGCACGTACTGTATTCTCATCATATACGGTTACTGAGCGAAGAAGTAAGAAAGTACAATGCACCGGATTAAATGGGAAAAAGGTCCTGATAGATGGATATAATGTCATCATTACACTTGAGAATATACTGAAAGGGGAAATCACATGGTCTGCAGATGATTCTTTTCTCAGGGATATAAAAGGTGTGCATAGGAATCATTCCAATGACAGGTTCACAACAGAGGCTGTTGAAGAGATGTTATATTTTCTGTTGCATGCAAATGTAGTATATGTAATTATATTACTTGATGTACAAATGACCAAAAGCGGGGAGCTGGCTGCTTTCATTCGCAAAAGGATGAAAGAACTTTTACTGTCAGGAGATGCAAGAACGTCCCCGCATGTTGACTATGACCTTAAGATTTCCAACCCCTCATATATTGTAGCTTCTGCTGATGGTGTGGTAATAGACTGTATGAAAAAAGTTATTGACATACCTAGCTGCATACAACAAGGATATGGGAAAAAGGGTAGCTCTGTAAAGAATAGACATATAAATAAAATATGTTGAATGACCTGGTAATCAATATGAAAAAATTGGGAATAATTATGGCAGATCCTGACGACTGGACAGCCATAGCAATTAAGCAGGAATCCTTAAAACGTGGATTTGAGACTTTTTGTCCAGATATAAAAAAAGTAGCAACTGCCCTTAGAAACAATATTGAGCATCGATCAGGTAACATAAATCTTTCAAATATGGATGCTATTATCACCAGGGATCTGGGATCTGGAAAGAATGATGCACACATGTTTCGTTTCGATGTACTAAGGGAGTTGGAAGATAGTGGAACTTTAATGATCAACTCACCTGAAGCAATACATAATGCTGCAAATAAGTTCTATTCAAGCTGT
>PXAV01000150.1 GCA_003565715.1 Methanosarcinaceae archaeon | reverse complement strand
GTATTCTTTCAAATTTGACACACCCTAACCCTCCCTATCACGGCACAAAAGCCTGCCAGAAAAAACCTCTTTTGTTATAAATTTAATTGGGTTGCAATGATTTAAATACAACTTGGTCATTTCAATTAGTGATATAGTCGTTCAACATCTACAGATTCACCTGTAAATCCAGGCCCGCTCCACTGCAGTTCCAATAATGGTGATCTTGCATCAGACCGTGCATAGGTTAGCCTGATTGGATGGTAGCCTTCTTCCAGCAGAATCCTGGAGGTGGCTATAGACTCTCTATGGTATCCCTTGTCAGCATCAATCACAGTTGCCTCGTGGATCCGTAGCACCGCACCGGAATCTGTTTGTAGTTGAAAGCTGTACTGCCCTGTTTGCGGTACATTGATAATACCACTGTATTCTATTACAATATCATTATCTCGTGTACGTATGCCAATATCAAATCCCTCGCTGATCCCCGAAACTACTGGTGGCATACGAAGTGATCTAATATCCGGTGTCCAGGGAGTGACTGCCTCGTAAACGTGGTAATTGAGCCCTTTTTCCAACTCTTTTGAAACTTCCAAAGACGGGACAGGCATATCGTCATAAGGCCGGGCAGCCGATGAATCGGGGCGACGTAAACGCAAAACCTTCTCCTTCATGCGCTTTTGGAGATCCTGAAAATACTCATTACTACCAGCTAAATCCTTTCTTTCTCCAGGATCCTCAAGCGTATCATAAATGTGAAAATCATCGGCAGCTGATTGAATATCATAACGCACTCCTTTATACCCATCTTTATAAAGTACCTGCATTTCTTTACGCGACTGTCCCTGGCGGGATATCTTAAACTGGGGATATTCTCGCTGTTTGATATTAACAAAGTACTCTATATATACTATCCCAGGAGTTTCTTCCTCTTCGCCCGTTAATATAGGCAGCAGTGAAACGCCATCAGTTCGTGCCGGCGCCGGCACACCGGCCAGATCTGTGAAGGTTGGCAGCCAGTCATGGAATCCACTGGGCGTATCATTTTGCGTACCGGAAGGTATCCGGCCTGGCCAATGTACAATGGTCGGCACCCGAATGCCCCCCTCCCAGACATCACGCTTAATCCCATCCAAAGGGCCGAAACTTTCAAAAAAAGTGGGATCGAACTCCCCATAGCCGTAGGATTCTCTGTGCGGGCCATTGTCAGAGGTAAATACGACAATGGTATTGTCGCCAATCTCCAGATCCCGGAGCAACTGCATCAGATCGCCTACCCCATCATCGATCCTCCGAACCATACTTGCATGTCGTTTTTGAGTTATTGGCCAGTCTAAGCCCAAATAATCCGGATGAAAATAATCGTCTATGGTCTCATCGGCAGTGTTGATAAACTTGTCCTGCTCACCAATCCACTGAACCCCACCATCCATTCCACTCCCTTCCGGATACGGTGACGGAGCTATCTCCAAACCGGCATGTGGGGTGTCATAGGCTAAGTACAGGAAAAAAGGCTGATCCGGATCATCCTGCCTATGGTCGGTAATCCATTTTTTTGCCATCGCTGTAAACAGATCGGTGGTATAGACGCCCCTGAGTTGATTCGATATCTCTTCCGTCCCGGAATAGATTTCCATTTTTGAACGCTGGGCTACCTCATGGGCTGGATAATGATTGTGCCCATCATAGTGTCTAACCTGTCCAAAAAAATAGTCAAAACCACGTTTGGTTGGATAGGCCTCCCATTCTTCCGGACTGTCGCCATCAGTGCCTTGCAACCCCCACTTACCAATAATACCGGTGGTATAACCGGCTTGTTTTAATACCGTCGCCAGGTTATGGTTGTCTGACAGAGCCTTGTCAAACTGATTGTTACGGACATTGGCATGCCCCTGATGCACCCCTTGCAGCAAAGAAGCACGTGAAGGCGCACAGACCGGTGCTCCCGCATAATGCCGGGTAAGCAGCATTCCATCACCAGCCAATTGATCAAAATGGGGTGTTTTGTGATGGGGCTTGCCCTGGACGGCTCGCTGATTCTGAAATATTACACCAACATCTCCGTAACCCAAATCATCTGTTAAAATAAAGATGATATTTGGTTGTTGATACTCTTCATGCTCCGAATATTTATCATCTCGTTCATGTCTGCAACCAAAACTGCTAAATATGAATACAGTACAAATAATGGTTATAGAAAAGAGTCGATAATTGTTTTTTTTTCTTTTGTACAAGTGCATTATATAAATGTGAATTTTCTGTGATGGCACAATTAATAGGTTAGCGTTGATTTATCTTCTAAATGGAAATAACTCAGATGAAATATGGACCTGACATAACAGACGAACGCGATGGTGCACGGACAGTGCTTCCTGAATAATGTTGAGTGAAGCTCATTGCAGATTAATATTCGATTTCAATATTATGAACGCCGGGTTCGGCTATAAAAATGGTGTCTGATTTTTGTTTATCGCCCCGAAAAAGTTGCAAATTATCTGCGCCGGTCGTTTGAACCTCAATCAACCATCCATTTGGACTGGTTTCAATTGCAAGAATATCCGTGGTGTTAGCCATCGGCATTAATCCAAGGTTCCCATCAATGTGTATAGTTTCAAGAAAATAGCTTCGGGGTGAAATTTCATAAACAAAATCTCCAAGATTAAATTGTGCTGTCGAGTGGTTGTTTGATGTTGACCAGTCAATATTCAACACATAAATTGTGCGCCGGTTATCTTCATCCCATACGGTAAAACTGGTTTTATTATCGGGGGTAATCCACCCCTTGGTCCACTGTTCTTTCGATACTTTCTCTGCCTCACGTTTTATTGCTTCTCTATAGGGTTCCCGTATGCTTTCATCGGCGGGATAGACCGATTGGGGAAAATAAATGACTTTTCCCTTCCCATAAGAAATCGTCTGCTTCTCTTTTAATAGCCTGTAATTTTCCCCCAGCAATCGGTGAATGGTTTCATCGTTTTCAGGAAAACGTGGCTGGAGGTGGGGTTCGAGTTCAATATTCAGATGAGCGGCAGAAAAAATTAATGTGCCCCCATTTTTCACAAATTCGGTTAAGCGTTCCCAATCCCTCTGGTCATAAGTGTTCCACCCCAGGAAAATTATAGTTTTATATTGATTTAATAAGTCTTGATCGGCCTCTACCGGCAATAAATCAATGGCGCCGTATGGCATGGAGGAAAACCAGCCTTCCGGGCCAATATTGTTAATTATATTTTGAGGGTAAAAAATTTTAATAAAGTCGAAACTTTCGGTAGCCTTATTAAATTCCCATTTTTCTTCCCGCTGCGACCAGATTGGGGTACGACCAAAAGATTTCCAGGCACAGTTCCTTCCCTGTATGAGGGCAATATTGTTAACCTGTTGGCCTCTCCTTTCG
>PXAV01000022.1 GCA_003565715.1 Methanosarcinaceae archaeon | reverse complement strand
TACTTTTATACTTTTATAATTATTGTAATACAGCACCCCATAATTTGAAATAGACAGTGATCCAAAAAGGATACTACTACTTATTCACAATAGTTCACATAGACGAATAACTGTTATCAGGGGCTTTGAATTGTCGATGGGAGAGAGATAACAATGAGAGATAAAAGAAATTTCATACGCTGGTTTGAAGAGATCACTATAGACGATATACCTTCTGTTGGGGGAAAGAATGCTTCACTGGGAGAAATGTATAAAGAACTTACAAACAGAGGTATAAGGATACCAAACGGGTTTGCTATTACTGCTGAAGCCTACTGGTATGTTCTGGAATATGCAGGTATTTTGGAGAAACTTAAAGACACTCTTGAGGAGCTTGACACAGATGATGTCAAAGATCTTGCACAAAGAGGTAAAAAAGCAAGGAACATAATTCTTGATGCAGATATACCCGATAAGCTGTGGAGTGAAATTAAAGAAGCATACGATAAGCTCTGTGAACAGTATGGAGAGGAAATTGATGTGGCTGTACGCAGCTCTGCAACTGCAGAAGACCTACCGAATGCATCGTTTGCCGGCCAGCAGGAAACGTATCTTAACATACATGGCTACCATCCATTGAAAGATGCTTGTAGCAGGTGTTTTGCCTCACTGTTCACAGACAGGGCAATATCCTATAGAGTTAACAACGGTTTTGATCATTTCAAAGTTGGCCTCTCAATCGGTGTTATGAAAATGGTACGCTCAGACCTGGCATCAAGTGGTGTAATTTTCACAATTGACACAGAGACCGGTTTTGATAATGTGGTCTTTATTACAGGAGCATATGGCCTTGGAGAAAATGTTGTACAAGGGCTTGTGAATCCGGATGAGTTCTATGTTTTCAAACCTACGCTGAAAGAAGGATATAAGCCCATCATAAAGAAAAATACAGGTAGTAAAGAAATAAAAATGATATACGGAATGGGAGATTCCCGTGTGCTTACACGCAACGTCGAAGTTGCAGAAGCAGACAGGAAGAGTTATTGTATTACCGATGATGAGATATTACAACTTGCGGAGTTTGCAGTAACTATTGAGGACCATTACTCTAATAAAAAAGGTAAGCATGTTCCTATGGATATAGAATGGGCCAAGGACGGGAACACCGGAGAACTGTTCATAGTCCAGGCACGACCCGAAACAGTACAGTCATTGAAAAAGAAAGATGTTCTTGAAACATATCATCTGGATGAACGCTCAGATCTGGTGATCACGGGGAGAAGTGTGGGTTCAAAGATAGCCACAGGCAAAGTACATGTTATAAAAGATGTGTCAAAGCTTTCAGATTTTAAGGAGGGGGAGATGCTTGTGTCCGATACTACAACCCCTGACTGGGAACCAGTGATGAAACGTGCTTCCGCTATCATTACAAACAAAGGTGGAAGGACATGTCACGCAGCAATAGTCAGCCGTGAGCTTGGAATACCAGCTGTTGTGGGCACGGGAGATGCTACAGAAAGACTGACAGATGGTATGGAAATAACTGTAAGCTGCGCAGAGGGAGATGTTGGAAGGATATATGATGGCATACTTGGTTTTCATATCGAGACCGTTGACCTGAAAGATATGGAAAAAACAAAGACCAAGATAATGATGAATCTGGGTAATCCTGAAGAGGCTTTTGCATTATCAAAGATACCAAATGATGGGATCGGACTTGCAAGACTTGAGTTCATCATTACAAGTTATATCAAAATACACCCCATGGCACTCGTGCACCCTGAGAAGATAAAGAATCAAAAAGTATTGGATAAAATAGAAGAACTCACAGGAAAGTATGAAAGCAAGGAGGATTTCTTTGTAGAAAAGCTTGCACAGGGAATTGCAACCATTGCTGCTGCATTCCATCCAAAACCCGTGGTTGTCAGAATGAGTGATTTTAAATCTAATGAATATGCAAGCCTGATAGGTGGTGAGTTCTTTGAGTTTGAGGAAAACAATCCTATGATAGGATTCAGAGGTGCATCCCGTTACTATGACAGGCGCTACAGAGAAGGATTTGCCCTTGAATGCAAATCAATGAAGAAAGTGAGGGATGAGATGGGGCTTACAAATGTCATACTAATGATACCTTTCTGCAGGCGCCTGGAAGAAGCACGCATGGTACTGGAGGAAATGAAAAATAATGGACTTGTCAGGGGAGAGAATGGTCTACAGGTCTATATGATGACAGAGATCCCAAGCAACGTTGTGCTTATAGATGAGTTCAGTGAATACTTTGATGGTTTCTCAATTGGCTCCAACGACCTTACACAACTTATCCTGGGCGTGGACAGGGACTCGGAGTTTTTGTCTTCTTTCTTTGATGAGCGGGATGAAGCTGTGAAAAAAATGGTCTCAATGGCAATCCAGGGAGCAAGAAAGAACAACATACATATTGGACTCTGCGGACAGGCACCAAGTGATTTCCCCGAATTTGCTGAGTTTCTGGTAAAAGAAGGAATTGATTCAATGTCTCTAAATCCTGATTCAGTGATGAGGATAGCACTGAAGATACTGGAAGTTGAAAGAGAGGTGAAAAGTGATGAAAATAAATCTTGATCTTTTCCTTAAAGCTATCAGATGATATTATGTAAATTGATGTTGTTTTTAGGATAATGAAAGATAGGAGATAATGAATATGGGAACAAGATACATAAAGAAAATAGGAGTCCTGTCGCTTGGAAAGATATTAGCTGTGCTGTATGCTATCATGGGTCTGCTGCTTGCATTGTTCTTAGTTCTTCTTCCCCTGCCAATGAGCACAATGATGCATAGCTCAGTAGCAGGTGGTCCATTGTTTGGAACTGGAGCAATTATAGCACTACCGATAATCTATGGTGTAATGGGTTTCATTGCCGGCATCATCATGGCATTGGTATTCAATGTCGCATCTGGAGTTATTGGAGGGCTTGAAGTGGAGATCGAGTAGATCAGTCAATGAACAGCGGATTGGTTAAAAGAAGCAGTTAGGAGAAACAAAGCACACGACCCGCATAAAAACAGATATCTTCAATATTGATCTGCTGCTAAGGCTCGATCCAAACTTCAAGTACCCGGTCTATGATCTTATAGTCTTTGACATTTGTGATCATCATATCCCCGGGACGGTCGATCCAGCCCAGATCGTAGTGTTTCTTTTCCCTGCCACCACAACAGACCTTACGTGTGGTCGCAAGGTTAAGCCTGACATGGTCAACATCTGTCTCACTGATCTGTTCAGCAACATCCTGATATCTTTTCTGTATGAATATCACGTTAATTTCCTTCTTTTATCAGAATACAGCTTTCCGAACAAGAAATCATTTCCCACCATACCAGCATGAAAAACTAATCCGGACAATCCAAAATAATAGTGCTCAAAC
>PXAV01000059.1 GCA_003565715.1 Methanosarcinaceae archaeon | reverse complement strand
GAGAATCTGAAGATTTCACAGGAAGGTCTTCCAGGGTCATTGACAGCAAAAGAGCTACATATTGTTGAAAGGGTCGCAGAGAAGTACAATGAGCTCATGAAGATAAGTTGTACCGGATGCAGGTACTGTATGCCTTGTCCTGAAGGTGTGGATATAGCTGCCTGTTTTGAGGCCTACAATAATCTGCACATGTTTGGTGATTCTGACAGGTTGAAGATGATGTACGCTGCAAAGCTGGGGGGTATCCTTAGAGGGGCTGACACAAACTTCGCTTCCCAGTGTACACGTTGTGGCCAGTGCCTGGATGCATGCCCGCAAGACCTGCAGATATCTGATCTGCTAGAGGATGTTGCAGAAGAGTTTGAAGGCCCGGATCTTGAAGAGAGAATGGAGCTTGCAGGGAAGTTGTTCTCGGAGGACAGATGCTGAATCTCAGCATCTGTAAATTACAGTATAATTATTGTGGCATGCTCAGCAAAAATCCAAATCACTATTAATATTATCTCTTTTCACTTCCATTAAAAACCGAATGAACGGTATTATCCTTCAAATGATAAAAAAGCTAAAACAGAAACGTTTACAAAAGGAAAAAACAAAGGTTCTCGTTTTTTCAAGAGGATATAAGTTTTTATTGTGTAAAGATAGCCATGGTTACTAAAATGGCAAACGATAATTATGAGATTATATCACTTAAAATCAGGCCACAGATATTTGATCTTTGTGAGAAACTGTTGATTTCGAATTATATGGAAGGACTATTTCATAACTACATTCATTGACATATATTCTGTGCATATAGTATACATATAGCATTTTATATTTCACTGGAACTTATACTTCACTGGAAGGACATAGTTCCTTCACAACACAGATTCCACATTTAGGCCTTCTTGCAATGCAGACATTCCTGCCATGGAGTATCAATGTCATGGACAGCTTCTCCAGGTCTTTTTTTCTTGCAAGTTCCATCAGGTCCCGTTCTATCTTCCCTGGATCGCTTTTCTGTGTGAAGCCAAGCTTTTGTGAAAGGCGGGTCACATGTGTATCCACTGCAATACCTTCGATGATGCCATAGCCCCTGGCAAGAACAATGTTTGCGGTCTTTCTCCCGACACCCGGCAGCTTCAGCAAGTCTTCCATGGTATCAGGCACTTTGCCGTTGAATTGTGTGATCATCAACTGTGCACTACCAACGATATGCTTTGCTTTCTGATGGTAGAATCCGGTAGTATAAATATCCTTCTCAAGTTCGTTAATGTCAGCATTGGCAAAATCCTCAACGTGGCTGTATTTCCTGAACAGCACCTGTGTGACCTTGTTGACCTGTTTGTCGGTGCACTGGGCAGAAAGGATGGTTGCAACCAGTAGTTCAAGGGGGTTGTTAAAATAAAGCATGGGCTCTGTGTCGGGATATTCCTTCTGCAGGACCCCAAATATAGCTTCAAAACTATCTCTTTTATCAGGTATCATACTTTGCATGTCCATGGATATGGTAATCTTTGGTAAAAAATATCTTTATTCACAAGCCCAACATTTCGACTGCAACTAAAAATAATAATAGTAGTAATACTTATATTTATATTTATGATATGTTATCCTAACTCTCAGTTTTTAAAACTATTAGACATCTAGTACTTCAGGAAAAGCAAAACAAAGAAAAATATAAAGTAAATAAAGAAAAAAGATATAAGGGCTGATCACAACCCGAAATCCTCGATATTCTTGTCAGCGATGGCCTGTATCTTAGCAATCTCTTCAGCGCCTCCTTCCATTGTGAAGAGGTGCTTGAAACGACGTTGCATCTTCAGGTATTCATCAACTGGTTTCACGTTCTTTCCTATTTTCTTAACTTTGGTTATTTCACCATTTTCCATCTCATAGAGTGGCCAAAGTCCTGTCTGCACTGCCATCTTGGCAACTTCAATTGTTTTTGAAGTATCGAAACCCCATCCTGTTGTACACGGGGAATGTGCATGGATATAGCTTGGTCCTTCTATTTCACTTGCTTTTTTGACCTTGTTTATCATGTCCTTTGGAAAACCAATGGATGTTGTGGCCACATATGGAGAACCATGCGCAGCCATGATCTCTGGCATGTTCTTTTTTGGCCTTGGGTTACCAAAGGATACTTTCCCTGCAGGACTTGTTGTAGTCGATGCATTGTAGGGTGTTGCACCACTTCTCTGCACGCCTGTGTTCATATAAGCCTCATTATCTATACAGACATAGATTATAGAATGTCCCCTTTCAAATGCACCTGATATAGAACGTATTCCTATGTCAAGTGTTCCACCATCTCCTGCAAGGACAAGGACCTTTGTTTTGTCCTTCTTGCCAAGTGCCTTCAACCCGGCCTCTATACCCGATGCAACAGCACCTGCATTCTCAAAAAGGGAGTGTATCCACGGCACATCCCAGGCAGTTTCAGGATATGGGGTTGTCATAACTTCAAGACACCCTGTCGGGTTGATCACTATACAATCCTCTCCGGTGCCCATCAGTGCAAACTTTGCAGCTATTGCATCACAGCAACCTGCACACCCTCTGTGTCCTGGGGCTAACAATGATTTCATAGTATTTCCTCCCTCAGGTCTATAAACTGGCTCTCAGTCTTAATACCATTTCTGATGACCTCATGGGCTTCATCGATTATCCTTTCTATTGTATCCACTTTGATATCACGTCCTCCATGTCCCAGCATATAGCCAATAACAGGTACATTGATATCAGTGTTGTAAAGTATGGACTTTGTCTCAGTACACAGTGCACCTTCATTAAGACCAAGTGTGATGTTCTTGTCAAGTGTGACAATTACCTTTGCATCTCTCACTACATTTCTGATAGCATCTGCAGGGAAAGGTCTAAAGGCCCTGACCTTCAAAAGACCAACTTTCACATTCCTGTTCCTGAGCTTATCAATGACGTCCTTAACGGTTCCGATAACGGATCCCATTGCCATGATGATGATGTCAGCATCTTCTGTTCGATACTCGTCAATAAGTCCTCCGTAGTACCTTCCATATATATCATAGAATTCATTTGCTACATCCTCTATTTTCTTAAGGGCATTCTGCATTGCCTGCTCCTGAAGATACCTGAACTCTGTATAGTAGTTCGGATCTGCAAATGCTCCGTAACTCAATGGATCTTTTGGGTCAAGGGTATATTCAGGTTCATATTTTGGCAGGAACTTGTCTGTCAGGTCCTGCTCAAGAAGAACTACAGGTTCGTAAACATGTGAAAGGATGAAACCATCCATGCAGGTCATTGCCGGCATCAGAACATCCTTATCCTCTGATATCTTATATGCCTGTGCGGTCATATCCGAGATCTCTTGTATATCCTCAGCGTAGAGCTGTATCCATCCTGTGTCTCTCTGGGATATAGAATCCTGTTGGTCGTTCCATATATTGATAGGTGCGCTGAGGGCCCTGTTTACGATGGTCATAACAGTAGGCAACCTCATACCTGACATATTGAAAAGTACCTCATGCATAAGTGCAAGACCCTGTGCTGTTGTTGCAGAATAACATCTTGCTCCAACAGCTGCAGAACCGACCAGTGCAGAAAGGGCTGAGAACTCTGATTCCACATTTATGTATTCACAGTTTGGTATCTCACCATCTGCCATAAATTGTGACAGATCCTCGACTATGTGGGTCTGTGGTGTGATCGGATATGCCGAAATAACATTTGGGCGACAAGTCTTTACTGCATGTGCAACCGCATATGATCCTTCCACTACGACCATCTTTTCCTTGTCAAGCTTGTTCTCACGTGGCATTTACTTCTCCTCCAAAACCATATCTATTGCTTTCTTTGGGCACTCATTCTCACAGATCCCACAACCTTTGCAGAAATCGTAATCGAACTCAAAGAATCCGTCCTCCCTTGGGATTACTGAACTGTCCGGACACAGGAGTTCACATAATTTGCACTTTATACAAAGGTCATAGTTATAAACTGGCTTGAAATTTCTCCACCCTCCGGTCTTGTTGACCCTGGTGGTACCAGCTTGACATATACCTCCGGGAAGAATTTTCATATCCTAGCCTCCTTCATCATATTGTATGCTTCCTGAATTGCTTCTGCATTTCTTTCCCCTACCTTGCCCGGGAATCTTTTCTTTACAGCATCCATAATTGATTCAGGCTGAATCTCCCCGGTTGCACCGGCAAAGGCACCGAGCAGTATAGTATTTACAATGGGTCTGCCGATAATGTCAAGAGCTATCTTTGTGGCGTTAACTGTAAGTATCTTTGCCTTTGTATCAATATCGAAGGTTTCAGGGTCAAAGTCACTGTTTATAAGAAGCATTCCGTCATCCTTAAGACCACTTGCAACATCAACTACTTCAATAAGCGTTGGATCTTGAACAATAACGTAGTCAGGCTCATATATCTGTGTTCTGAGCCTGATGGGCTCGTCACTTATCCTTGTAAAAGAAAGGACCGGTGCTCCTCTCCGTTCTACTCCAAATGCCGGGAAGGCCTGACTGAATTTCCCGTCCGCAAAAGCAGCAACTGCCAGAAGCTCAGCAGCCGTAACAGATCCCTGACCTCCTCGACCGTGTACTCGTATCTCTTTCATCTATTTAATCTCCATAATGGTTTATCAATAGCATAACAATTATAGTTCATTCTGATTTACTGAACGTTTTTGACCATTTTGCATTGCATGGGGCAGGTATGGAAAAACGATGCATAAGGCATCGTATTTTGTAAACTGGCGCTAAATGCAATGTTTAATTGTGTAGAATTGATTAATTACTATTTAGTCTTTCGGTAATTTACATTGATTATTCATATAATTATAATAAATTAACAAATCTATAATAGATATTCCATGCTATAATATGAATCATTAGTGTCTGTCTGATATTTTTTGAATACTCTGGATAATCTCTTCAATATTTTTTGCAGTTGCAATATTTCTTCTTATGTGCCTTCCATTTCTTATACCACTGGTGAACCATTGTGCTTGCGCTCTTATGTTAACAGTGTGCATTAGATCGTGTTCCTCAAGCAGATCAAAATACTCTCTAAGATCCCTGGCCCTTTGTGTACCTTCATCATACTCAAGTTCTTTTCCTGTCATAAGGTAATAGGATATTCTTTTAAAAAGGAAGGGATTACCCATTGCTGCTCTCCCTATCATAACGCCATCACAACCTGTATAATCAAAAATCTCCTTTGCAGATAGCTCATCAACTATATCTCCGTTAGCTATGACAGGTATATTCAGTTCCTGTTTTATTCTTCTCACATGACTATGGTCAGCTTTGCCTGAATATTGTTGCTGCCGTGTTCTTCCATGCACTGTTACTGCACAAGCGCCTCCTTTTTCGATCAACCTGGCAATTTCCAACGTTTTTTCAACGTCTTTAAGGATACGTATCTTGGCTGTAACCGGAGTAGTGAGAGTTTCAGTCAGCTCTTTTACTATTTTATGGATCTTATCTGGTGACTGAAGAAGAGCTGACCCACAACCGTCCTTTGTCAGGATATTTGCAGGACATCCAAAGTTTATATCAATTACATCAGGGCTGAACATTTCCTCTATTTTCCTGGCGGCTGTTTTCATTACCTGTGTAGAGTTACCAAATAGCTGTATACCAAAGGGCCGATCTTCTTCAGAGCTTATCCCCCGGACCATTGTCTTTGAATTCCCATATATGACTGCATCTGAACTTATCATCTCTGAATAGGTCATAGAAGCACCATATTTTTTGCACATGAGACGGAAAGGCAGATTTGTTACATTGGACATGGGAGCCAGAAATACATTGCCGGGGATTTTCAAATGTGCTATCTTCATGCTAATCGATCAACAGCTCTATAAGGATTATTAACAGCTCAATGAACTGACAATAAAGAATTGTTCACTATTATTATACTTTAAGATGCTTTGTCAAAGGGTATACTAATATATAAGCAGAATGTATTAAAAATTCAATTGTGATCCACTCGTGTTTACAATTATCGGAATAAGACTTATTCGTTAATTTTTACAAAATCGAACAGGTTCATCTATGACAAAGATCTTAGCTTTTGTTGGAATGCCGGCCTCGGGCAAGTCAGAGGCAGCGTCTGTACTTCGCGACAAGGGTATTACTGTTATCAATATGGGTGACGTGATCAGGGAAGAGGTAATGCGCAGGGGAATGAAGCCCACCGATGCCAACACAGGAGGTATTGGTACAGAAATGCGTGAAAATGAAGGCAGTGATGCCGTTGCAAAAAGATGTATCCCCAAGATCAAAACCATAAAAGAGTATTTCATCGGTATCGATGGTGTGCGCAGTGTTTACGAGGTAGAACGATTCAAAGGGACATTTGGTTCTGACTTTACTCTGGTGTCTGTGGATTCGCCGCTTGAGCTGAGGTTTGAGCGTGTACTCTCACGCAAAAGGAGTGATGATATGCAGGACATCAGTGATCTGCAGATACGAGATGAGCGCGAGCTTGGCTGGGGTATGGGAGAAGCTATGAAGATAGCTGATGTTGTAATTGAGAACAATGGTACCCTTGAGGAGTTCAGGGAAAAGATAACAGCATTGATGGATCATCAATAGTGATATAGAGGAATGAGTATCATGATACAGGTTCAAGTTTACTCGGATGTGAATCCCACGGAGAGCAAAGACAAGGTATACTCCGCCCTGAGCCAGCTCTTCCCTGAGATTGACTTTGATTTTGAAGAATTGTCTGAACATTGCGGAAGATTCTCAGGTGAGGGTGACATTCACGCCCTCAAATATATACACTATCTTATCAGGGAAGAGGAGATTATCGATACCTCCCGTACCCGTCTCAATGTAGGTCTATCTGATGAGGGTCTTTCAACTTCTTTCATAATCAACAAGCAGGTAGCCACCGTTGGCCGCCTGAACTATCCTGCACAGGAGGAGCCTTTGGGCTCTGTCACCATAAGTATTCGGGCAGATTCCGCTGAAAAGCTCACAAGATGTTTCGACTGGCTAGCTCCACCAACAGAGAATGGTATTCCTGATTTTGAAATGGATATAAGGGAAGTCTGAGATGAATGTCAAAAATCTGAGCTTTTCCTCACGTACAGCCACTGCAGACCCTTTCAATTGGGCCTACCTTCTTGAGGACATAGGCTATACAGGCTGGGAAATAGTTCAGGAAGGATCACAGTGTCTTAATGATGAAAACCTTATTCAGTTGCGAGAAATTATTGAAACCACTAACCTTTATCTTACGATTCACTTGCCATTCTCGGATATGAACCTGGCAGGCCTTAACCCCGGTATACATGATGAAGTGATGCGCCAGATGCGCTACTACCTTAATATAGCGTCAGAACTTACCGAGATTGCAGTGCTACACCCGGGTTACCTTTCCCCCTATGGAAGCCAGGTACCTGATAAAGCATGGGATAAGAACATAGAGTCAATTCAGAAACTCTGCGACTTTGCAGCAGACAGGGGGATTCTCATTGCTGTTGAGAACATGCCCGATATCCCTAAGATATTCGGGAGGAAACCTGATGAAATGCTTGAAATGCTCAGGCAGGTGAACAGGGATAACCTTGTCATGACCCTTGATGTGGGACACGCAAATACAATGGGACTTGTGGATGATTTTGTGGATAAATGCTTCCCTTCTGTAAAACATATACATATACATGACAATAATGGCGCATATGACCAGCACCTACCCCTGGGAAAGGGTGCTATAGAATGGGGAAAGCTACAGGAAAAACTTTCAGATTACAAAGGAAGGCTTGTTACTGAGATGAAAGATCCTGATGAAGGCAGGAATTGCATTGATTTTCTGAAAAGGTTGTGATAAGAAGGATTATTTACCGGGGTTTGCTAAAATAGGCTCCCTTGAAATAAGATCCTTTATCATAAAAGCTTTTGGTACACTTTTATTGGAATGCTTCTACTCTTCCAGTCTGCCATGTCTGCGGTCTATATCGTCCATCTGGTCCAGCAGTTTGCGCAGGGCTGTCCTTATGGCATCGGCCTGCGTGATGAACTTCTTATTATCCCCGATATGTCTGTTAAGATCATCAAGAAGTTCCTGGGGAATATCAACACTCACTTTTGGCATGTTTCTACCTTTATGTGGGTAAAGAATCAATATAGATTAACCTGATCAAATTTAACCTTTTATAGAAAACACTGGATTTAACCGGACTGGTAAAAAAGGTTTTGATAGGCGAGCCGGAAGGGAGTTGAACCCCTGGCCTACGGATTAAGAGTCCGTCGCTCTGCCTGGCTAAGCTACCGGCCCGCGCTGATTGAGCGAGACATCCATACGTACTGGGGTCTTATATACGTTTCGGTGTTTGTTTGAGCAGGAGCTTATACGTGCTTCACAACACACCTTGACAGTCCCATGATCTCCACCATATCACTATTATCAGGGCTCTGGATAATCATCTGTCCCTTTTTCAGATATGGGATACGCTTCTCAAATTCTTTTTTCACCTTCATGCTGTTGATGGCGGCATCGTTGCTGAGGTTTAGGATTATGCGGGTGTTTATCTGCTTGAAGATGGTCTCATCGATGTCCTGTGGGTCCTGGGTTATGAGGAAAAGTCCCAGGCCTTCTTTTCTTCCCTGGCGTGCTGCATCCGCGAACTTTGAGATGAGCCTTCGGGAGTGTTCACCACCTGCCTTTGCAAGATAGCGGTGAGCCTCGTCCAGTCCAAGTATAATAGGTGTTTCCTTAACTGAAGCCTCTCCTGAAGTATTCAGTTTGTTGTCCACGATCAGACTCATCAAAGTGAGGGTAATGATGTCCCTTATGCGGGAGTTGGTAATGTACTCTGTGGGAAAGACGCTCACCTGTCCGGGTTTGAATATCTGTCCGAGAATCTCATCTATAGGTCTTGCATGCTGATCAAAAACCTTTGCAAGTGACCGGTTCTTCACCCTGCGCACAATACCGTCATAAGATGATTCGTGTATCTTGCCGCTTTCCACATACAGGTCCCTGGTTACATCATTATCGATAAAGTCCATGAAACCGCTGTATGTGTGTTGTCCGGCCTTCTTGAAATAATCATCAAGCAGCAGGTCAACTCCAATATATTGCAATTCGGTCATACCCACAGGGGCAATAAGCCATGAATTGTTGCGTACTATCTCAAAGGGTATCGTGAACTCTATCTGCTCTGCCATGGACCTGCCTGTGTAACCCTCGCCTTTAACCTTTGCAACAAAGGTCCTGGTGTTTTTGCATGCACCGAAATTGATTATCTCAGCCCGGAATCTGAAGTCATCATCATCTGTGATATGTGGATTGTCCTCAAACAACTGCGAATACTCATCCTGCGGGTCCATGATGACAATACAGGGGTTCTTCCTCTCCTCTGAGCCACGCAGATGATAGCGATTGTTCTCACTCATGAACTGGCGCAGGATGTTCTTGGTAAGGAATGTCTTTCCGGTACCTGTGCTGCCGCAGACCAGCATGTGCCTGAAGATCAAGGGGTCACCCATGGAGTAATCGTTTCTCAGGTAATATGGCACTGTGGGGGGTACCGCATGTGTCCTTACAAGTTCTCCTCCAACGCTCAGATGTCCAAGGAAGATACCCTCTTCAGGAATATTCAGACCTGTCTGTATCTTCGTTTTATCCGTCACAGGCAGTATTGGTGTGTTTGGACGGGGTATCCTGTCGCTCATCCTCCTGACAAGTCTACCATCCATGTCTGTTGATTCATATAGTATACATATAGGATCAAGATATGCCAGGAATTTGTAATCCACCTCATCTGTTGTATTTGACTGCAGCATCCTGCGTGAATGTATCTCTGTGGCATCGTCCACTGCAAATTCCTGAAGGTACTGCAGTTTCCATATCCTTGCAAAGAGATCCTCATCCCCATAAGGAACGAGGACATATGTCCCAAGTCTTACTTCCTGGCGCCTGGAAGTGTTGACATAACCGGTGAGCCTTGCTCCGGTCTCTGTAATCTCCAGGGGGTCAATTCCTGTAGTTATAATACCAAATGCAGTATCTGATGTTCCTTTAATCTCACTCTTTGCATCCCTTTGCTCATACAGAGATATCTCATCGGGATATACCTCCTCAAAGGTTTCCCTCTCCTCTAAAGAACAAGTATCTTCTACTTTGTTTTCCTCTTCGCCCCTTTCAGCCAGATTTTTATTGCCTTTGACAAAGGCAAGTATATCCTCATCTCTCATCCCTTTCTTCCCACCTTGTATCGTTAAAAGTAGTATCTATCCTTGAATTACTGAATCTGTCCACTATGTGGCGCCTCTCAGAAACCGGTATCTTTGCTATGGTATCTGCTTTTGACAAGGTCATTGGTATCCCGTTCATTGCCAGATCGTAAAGAACCTTTCTTGTAATGCGGTTTCTCAATACTTCGCTCTTAACAATTCCATAGGGTGACTCTATCTTAAATATAGTGTTCAGCTTTGGAACGTAAACCATAAAGAAACAGAGTGCATAGTCTTCTGAATCGAATCTCCCCCTCACCATCTCACATACAAGAGGAGAGGTTGACCTTAGCATCTTCTCATAGAACTGGTTTGGCTGTATGAACCAGTTGGTATAGGTTATGTACTTATATGTCTCTTTTCTTTTCATCCCGGACCTGTCAAGTGAAAGAGCATTTTTGAAGAACTGGGCATCTAACAGCCATGGTATGTCAAGGCCCATGTCCTGTTTTTTCAATGCCAGCATTATTTGCATATCTTCAGGGTTCTTGACAAAACCTACAAGAGCTTTTGTATCTTCTATATGGTGGTCCATTATGTCTATGTAGTTCTGTACAACCTTCATGCTGTTTGGATCATTTCTTATTTCCACGTCCTCAGATCCAACAACCATCCAGTAAATCAGTCTTTTAGGATAGATTGGACCATCCATTATAAAAAATGCATCTTTATCAATTCTATGCAACATCCATAAGATATGCTCGGATTCACAAAGGTACATTGCCACATCATGCAGTACATCAGTGACCTTCTTTTTAAGAGAACCCGGATGAATTCGAATTATCTTTTTTCTTCCCATGCCATTGTCAAATATTTCCCAGTCCCTGCTGTTGCTTATATATACCCTGTTACTAGCTGTATATGTTGATGCAACGATAGTTCTTTTACTGTGGAGTTCAATATCTGTGGGGGAGCTTGCCATGGCGCAGTGACAAATGTCAACATAAAGTCCATTGTCAAAGGTCTTTGTAGTGGTACTACCGCTGTCACATGAGTAGGTTTTGGTAAATGGGTTCTCAGACTGCATCATTCTTTCTATACTTACCTTTCTGCGCTTTACAGGTCCAATGGAGCTTAGTACTATCCTGCCGTTGTATTCAAGTTTTCTTAAATGCTTGAGAATATTTACTATCCTTTCCGGATCATCAGTTTCAACATCATCTTTTCTGAAACAGGTATCAATACGATCAACCATCTCATGGATCTCTTTTATGTGAACCGGCTCAAGTGACATGGTATAGAATAGTGCTTTAAGGATGATATTATTTTGGATTAGATTTATTTTTTAGTATTATCTAAGTCGTGGTTCCTGAAAACCTTGTATGTTTGTTTGAGAAGAATTGTACCACGTATATAAATATTGGTAGATCCTTTAATTAAAATTTGTTATCATTGATTTGTTTAAGAGGTTCTTTACTATGCAAACTTACCATATGTTCCTGATATTAATGGCAGTCTATCTGCTCGTGTTGATAGGTATAGGTTTTTATTTCACAAAACGTCAGAAGTCTGTAACTGATTTCTGGCTTGCGGGCCGTAAGATAAGCACTTTAGGGATCGGCTTCTCTGCAGCTTCCTCCTGGATGACTGCTGGTGGTATATTAGCTGTGATAGGGTTCTATATGCTGCTTGGAATGGGCTCAATATGGGGTTTTGTGGCACCGAATATCCTGGCACTTATTATTATAGGTCTTCTTGTAGGTAAGATCAAGCATCTTCCTGCCATCACACAGCCCGAGCTGCTGGAGCAGAGGTATAGTACGACCTTACGTGCTCCTGTGGCTATAATAATTGTAATTGTCATGACCCTCTTTGCAGTTGCAGATATCAAGGGTCTCTCACTTGTACTTGAGGTTTTCTTTGGTCTTCCACCAATATATGCTGCAGCCATAGTTGCAATCGCTATCTCCGTCTATGTTACTCTTGGAGGTTTCTCTGCGGTCATATGGACAGACACTATACAGTTCCTGATGCTTGCAACCTTTTCGATTCTGATAGCTGTTGTGGTTGTCAGTGCAGCTACTTCAGGATCTGCTGATATACCTGCAATAAGCACATCTGAACTTTTCAGTAGTGTACCTTCAGAATGGTGGAACCCATTCATAATTGGAATTCCCGTTGTAATGATATTCATGTTTGCTATCATACCCGGCTGGATAACAGAGCAGGATCCATGGCAGAGGGTCTGGGCAGCAAAAGATGAGAGATCTGCAAGAAATGGTATGTTCTTTGGATCTTTTTTGGTATTCATAGTATTTGGTGTTGCATGTACTGCCATTGCTATTGGTCTTAGTCATCTGTATCCTGCTATACCTGCTTCTTTTTCAGAACTGGGAATGGCTGCAATGGTCCAGGCAGAATCTGCACTGCTTGTGTTCATTGTAGAGAACCTTTCACCGTTGGCACTTGGACTTTGTGCTGTAGGCCTTGCTGCAGCAGCCATGTCATCGGCGGATACCTTTGCAACTTCCGGAGGTTCATGCATCTCACGTGACATATATCAAAGGTTTATAAAACCCGATGCTACAATGAAGCAAATGATGGTAATTAACAGAATAAGTCTGGTAATAATCATTCTTATGGCAACCCTGCTCTCATTCCGCATCCAGAGTATCATCGATGTTATCCACATCGCGACTTTCATTGCAAGTGCATCATATTTCTTCCCGCTCATGGGAGGCCTTTTCTGGAAGCGTGCAACTAAGGAAGGTGCCCTTGCAGGACTTATAGTGGGAGCTGTTACACAGATAGGGTTCACTGTAATCGATATTCTAAAGACTCCTCCAATGTCACCATATTATCTTGATACAGTCCATCCCCTGCTTTCACACCACGGCGTTATAGTAGGAATGGCATTCAGTGGGATAGCATTCTTTGTAGTGTCCCTGGCAACGAGACCATCAAGTTCTGTAAGTCTTGCTCCCTTCTTTGCAGACGAAGCAGCAAAGCTTGGAAAGGAAGTAATTGAACTTGTCGACGAGGAAGATCCTCAATACAAGAAGCTTCTTGGTGCAATAGATACAGATATAACCGGTGACCGCACTATCGTCAAACTGAAACTTGAGGCATCAGCAACTGTTAACTGGGACAGGTTTGTGAACGAGCTCAAATCCATCCATCCCTCCTGGGTGACACCGGCAGGAAAAGACTCTGTCTACTGGCTCACAAAAGGAGATATGCTTGCCTGCGTGTCACTGACCCGCGGACAAAGTGAGAAAGAGATATGGTTTTCTTCAGAACCACAAACAACAGATCTTGATCTGAGCACCAAGGAGTTCATGGTCGCTTTCAGAAATGTTGCAGAAGCTCTTGGTAACATTGGTTTGCTTATGACTCTGCCCTCTCAGGAGTAAGCAAGAGCTATTTTTCCTCTCCGGGATATATATCCCGGCTTACACTATTTTTAATATTTTAATATTTTATCAGATGTCCTAAGATGTCCTCAGTTCTTCTCAAATTCTTGTTTCTCAATCAATTGTGACAATTTATATGAAATGAATTTTTAACCACTCAAAACCTATAAGTGAAATACACACAAATTACCATGCTATGGTTGAGATTATCTTTGATGACATTGGCAGTTTTCCACTCCCATCAGGCATATCCAAAGAATGGATGGCAGAAAAGTTCCATAATAATAAGAAGGGTGATGCAGACTTGTTCGAGATCATCAATGATGCCTTTATGAAAAAAGTAAAGGCCGGTGTGGAGGTACCTACCTATCCTCAGTATCAGGATATGAATGAACAGTTCCTTTCTATAATAAGGGACCCTGAATACATTGAAGGACCTTTCAAGGTAAAACTTTCAGATGCTCGTATCATTGAACTCCTATCTATTGAAAATGTTGCAAAGGCCTATAGGGAAGAGACTGGAAAAAAGCTGGATCTGCGTATTTGTGTCACCGGTCCACTTGAACTATATCTCAAGGAGTTCGGTGGGACAGAGTATACAGATATACTGAACTTGCTTGGGGAAAGTGTAAATAGGTTTGTAAAGAACTCGCTTTCCAATGCAAGGGATTTCAACATAAGGACAGTTTCCATAGATGAGCCAAGTATAGGTATCAATCCGCAGGTGATGTTCTCTGATGATGATATAATAAACGCTATGGATATTGCATGCAGTTCTGCAAAAAAGGCTGCTTGTGATGTGGAGGTTCACCTCCATTCTCCCCTTCACTATAAACTAGCCTGCCAGGCAGAGAACATCAGTGTCATAGGTGTAGAATCCGCAGCAACTCCTTCATATCTTGATCTGATAGACAAAAAGGCCCTCGAAGAGAGTGATTCCTACCTAAGGGTCGGTATCGCAAGGACGGATATCTTCAATCTTGTATCTGTGCTTAATGAAAAGTACAATACCAATGTCTGGAAGGATACACGCTATTTCCCGGATATCATAGATGAGATGGAGACCCCTGAGCTCATCTCAAAGCGCCTGAGCAAGGCGTATTC
>PXAV01000063.1 GCA_003565715.1 Methanosarcinaceae archaeon | reverse complement strand
TTATTTGCAGATTGTTCTTTACTCGGTGATGGATCTCCTTTAATAGCAAATCCTTTCTACGCATCTCATCTGCCTGTTTTATCTCAGTTATGTCCTTGACAACGGCCAGTACTTCATCATCGCCACTAACTACGATACGAACCTCAAAATCCCGCATGTCTCCTCTGACAGGCATTGTATATTGCATTGTCTGCATCTTATTAGTTGAAAGAGCCTCATGTATCACTTTAAGTTCCATAGTTGCTATATTGGTTGGAAGGATATCATCTATGTGAATGTTCAGCTCTGACCCAGGGGATTCGTACACGCATTTATCCGTGGATAATTTGTAATTGCATATTGTACCGTCCCTTTTTATGCGGAACATCATATCGGGCATAGCCTGCAGAATTGTGTTTATGGCAGCCTCCCGTCTGACTATAGTATCCTGTGCTCTCTGCAACGATTCAAGGATTGTGTTTATTGAAACGGCTATATCTGCAATATTATCATTTCCATCAAATCTTATTCTATTTGAAAGATCATCACTTTCACTTATTATTCTTAGCTGAGAACTCAGTTCACTAAGGCGCTGGTTATGCGACCCACTTGCTCTACCACAAAAAAGCAAAACCATGACAATTCCTGCAAAGAGTAAAAAGGTAACCGAATGGCCTATCAGGCTGGATGTTGCTATATCGTCTGGGATACTGGTCCCTGCTGACTGTAGGTTAGTGAAGAAAATACTAAAAAACAATATAGAAAATGCTCCGATAATACGCAAGAGGTCTTTTTTTACCATTGTGATTTATCTTCCTTACAAAAAATAAAAATAATTGCAATATAATGTTTTCAATGTAATTTATTTACATATAATTCATTATACATATATACTTATTTCTGTAAGGTAATTACTTTGGCTACTAATTATGCACGTAGTTTCTAAAAAAATGTTTTTCAGAATCTCCGTCTTCAGTAGTCTAAACTTTTAATATATTTATACAGTTATAACACAGCATAGAATAAGAAAAGTACAAATATTGAAAGCCAGGGGGTAAGATTCATCCTGGCCAGATGCTGCTGTCATCCTACAACACTCATATCGGCTACCCTTACAGATGAAGTGATCGTTCCACCTACATTTCTAACATCATTGCCTGAACCATTGATATTTCTGAGGATCTCAAAGATATTCCCTGATATCATCAATGACTTGATGGGTCTGCCCAACGATCCATTTTTTATTGTAAAGGCGTTCCTTGCCTCAACTGAGAAATCTCCTGAAATACCATTTGCAGTATGAGCACCTATAACCGTGTTCACATAGATGCCGTTGTCAGTATCTGCTATAAGGTCTGATTGGGGATAATCTAAAACAAAGTTCCTGCTTCCTACAGAAGGGGTTGATAGATATGAGTTTCGGGAAGCATTTCCTGTACTCTTTACATCGTCCTTTCCGGCTGTGTATGTGTCATATAGGTATGATTCAAAAGTACCCTTGTTGATGATAGTTGTATGCTGTGATGCAACACCTTCCTCATCAGCAATACCTGTACCTATTCCACCTTCAAGCAGACCACTGTCATATATGGATAACCTTTCATTTGCTATTGCCTCTCCTATCTTACCTGTCAGGCTTGAGCGTCCCTTCTGTACATTGTCGGCATCTATGGATGGCATAAATGCATTCTCTATAAGGTCAGAGATTGCAAAAGGATGCATTATTACCTCGGTCCTGCATGGTTCAATTGATATAGTACCCTGTGATCTTTTTGCAAGCTCGGCAGCATTCCTGCCAATTGCACCAAAATCTATATCGTTGTTCCTTGAGATTGCAAAGTCATAGGCTGTGGACGTTTCTCCGGATGATGTTATGACGTCAGCAAACCCGGAAACCCCGGTCCCTTCTTCTAATACTTCCACACCGTTTGTGTTCATTATAAGTCTCTTTCCATGGCTGCGGCTAAAACTTCCTGATGTTACAATTATATCGGGGGTTGTTGAAGCACCACCTATCATTTCCACTGCGTGGGATATGCATTCATCAAGTTGCATATCTTTTATTTCCTTGTCCATTATACCTGAAACAGATGGGTATTTCTGGTTAGAAGGTAATGCTTTCCAGTCCGGGTCATCTTCCTGAGCCATGGCAGAGCTTACCGCACTTTTTGCAGTATCATCAATAAGGCTCATCACATTGGTGCTTGCAAATCCTACAGCACCATTAACAATAGCTCTTATACCTATTCCGGCGGCAATGTTTTCTTTTGCACCCTCTATAAGGTTCTTTTTAATGTTCACGGAAGTCTTCTGACTCTCCATAATGTAGACTTCGGCTTCATTAGCCCCAAAACGCATTGAAGCTTTCAGGGCCTTTTCGGCAATTTCATACATGTCATGCCCCTCCTACCATTGCCCTGGATATCATAAGATGTGGCGATCCATCTGTAACTGGTACCAGTTGCCCTTCTTTTCCACACCTTCCGGAATTCATGGTAAGGTCATTTCCAACCATGTTCACATTGTTCAATATCTCAAGTATCTTTCCTGAAAGCGACACATCTCTAAGTAGTGTTGTCAATTCTCCATTCTCAATAAGATACCCCTTCTCAGCATTGAACTGGAAAACCCCCTCTCCTGTATTCACCTGGCCACCTCTTGAGCCGCTGAGATATATGCCATTGCCTATCTCTTCAAGCATTTCTTCAAATCTGGAATTCCCGTTTTCTATGTATGTATTGCTCATGCGTACTACAGGGTGGGAATATCCCTGGGCTCTGCAATGTCCCGGTTTACCACCAAGCTTTGCAGCGGTTTCCCTTGAATGGAGGTAGGATTTAAGTGTTCCATTCTCTATAATTGTGGTCTTTTCGGATTGTGATCCCTCGTCATCAAATGGGAAATGTCCATACTCATGTAATGTTGGATCATCGATTATTGTTATAAGTGGGGAAGCTATATTTTCTCCAAGCCGGTTCTCCAGGACAGAGCTTCCTTCAAGTATAAGATCTGCCTCAGATGCATGACCTACTGCCTCATGAGCAAATACTCCTGCGAGTTCAGGATCGAGTATCACAGGCATATTCCCACCTTTTGCCGGTTTTGCATCAAGTAGTTTGATCGCATTTCTTGCTGCATCTTCTGCAAGCTCGTTTGCATTGAACTTATCAAAGATCTCATATCCGTTCACTCCAAAACGGCTTTCTCTTCCAGCCTGGTATATTCCGTTCCTTGATGCTACAGCGCTTATTGCAAACCCTGTACGTACAACCTCATATTCCCCTTCTACTCCTGTTGAATCGCTGTAGAGCATTCTGTAAGAAGACTCTCTGTACACAGCACTTGTGCTGCTTATGCTATTCATGTCAGCATGTTTTCCTATCTCTTTAAGATTCTGGACCTTCTCTTCAAGGGAGATGTCCAGAGGATTCTTTGTGACCTTTGGAGGATTTTGAACTCGTGGAGTTGCAATTTCCTTGACGATGACCTTTTCTTGGGGTGATCTCTCATCCATTCCTACTGCAAGTTCTGAGGCAGCACGTATCGCCTTTTCAATATCGAAGTCACCATCTGCGGATGTGAATCCCCAAGATCCCCCTTTCAGGGCACGCACCGCAGCTCCCTTTGTGGAATTTACTGATATTTGTTCCACTCTTCCGTTGTCAAGGACAATAGCAGTACTTGTACCTTCTATTATCCTGGTGTCAAAAAAGTCCACACTATGCATGTTCTTATCCTCTTTTCATAACTTGAATATGAATAAAATAAAGCCCTGCTTATGCAGGGACTATTTCCGGCATCTCTACTATCTTGAGGTTGCTCATGTTCCTGAGCTTCTCTACTATGCGGTTCTTATCAGGACCTACCAGACTGTGTTCGATAACTTCTATGATGTTTGTTACCGGTACTATTTCTATCATGTCCTTATATGCTTCCTCTATCAGAACATCATCCTCATTTGCTTTTGGTATAATGACCTTCTTTATGCCAGCCATGGCCGCAGCTTCTATCTTGTAAGTAGCTCCTCCTATTGGGAGGACGTCACCTCTTACTGATAATGATCCAGTCATGGCTACTGACTGATCTATGGGGATGTTCTCAAGGGCTGATATGACAGCTGTTGCAATGGATATGGATGCACTGTCTCCCTCAACGCCTTCATATGTACCAATGAACTGGATGTGTATGTCCCTGTTCATTATGTCTTTGCCTGTAACATTCTTTATTACAGCTGAGACGTTCAGGACGGCTTCCTTTGCGATATCCTTTAGCATTCCTGTGGCAATAACTTTGCCTTCAGAGGTGGATAGGGCTGGTGTTACGCCTGCCATAATGGGTAATACTATACCAGAGTCTCCTCCCATAACAGCAAGACCGTTCACTCTTCCAACAGCATTTCCGTTCTTCTTGAAAAGACGGTAGTCATTCTTGCGCTCAAGGTAGTTGTCTGCAAGCTGTTGTTCTATGGACCTGGCCATTTTCTTTGCTGCCAGCACATGTTTTGCTGTGGCGATGGGAGCTTCTTCTGAATGTGCTATGTCTCCTGCAACTCTTACAAGGCCTCCAAGGTCACGAAGCTTCAGTGTCAGATGTCCTTTTCTGCCTGCTCTTCTCTGGGCCTCGCGAATCACCTCATCAACAGCACCTTTGTCAAAAGACGGTATATTTCCATCTCTCATGATCTCCTGAGCAACGAACCTGACAAGATGTTTGCGATTCTCCGGAGTATCCTCCATGGACTCTCTCATGAACAACTCGTATCCATAACCTTTTATACGGGACCTTAGTGCTGGATGCAGCTTGTCCATTGCATCGAGATTACCTGCTGCGACCATGATAAAATCACATGGCACAGGCTCGGTTTTCACCAGAGCACCAGAACTCCTTTCTGACTGGCCGGTTATGGGGTACTCTTTTTCCTGAAGTGCGGTCAGCATACTCTGCTGCGACTCCAGACTGAGGGTGTTCATCTCATCAATAAAGAGCACACCTTTATGGGACTTATGGATATCACCACTTTCCACTCTGTCATGTGCTGGTGTCTCAAGTCCTCCGGATTGGAATGGGTCATGTCTTACATCACCAAGCAGTGCACCTGCGTGGGTACCTGTAGCATCAAGGAATGGTGCATGTTCTTTCTGGTAATTTGAAACAATGAGCTTTGGTACCATCATTTCTTCCTTGGGCATAAAATGACGTGTAAGTAGTAATATCATAATAGCAGCTATGATACCCCAAAGGAGCTGTCCGACATAGAATGAATATATAATGATACCAAAGATAAGTATCATCATAAGCATGTTGCGTGATTGGGCCTTTTTTTGTGCCTCCAGCTTGTGGGCCATTACTATATCTCTTCCCTTGCCGGCAGGAACAGAGCGTATCTTGGGATTATTATTGTCTTCGGGATTTGGATATGCAAGTATGTCCTGTAGCTCTTCCTTTGGAAGAAGTTCAGCCATTGCTTTTGCTAGAAGGGACTTACCAGTTCCCGGGCTCCCTATCATCATAATATGCCGTCTCTGGCTTGCTGCTTTTTTCACGACCTCTACTGCATGTTCCTGGCCGATTATTTGATCTATAAGGAGCTCAGGAACATCTATTGAGTCAGTGGTATCAAAACTGTCTCCGTAGAGCTCGATTTCCTCGTTAGAACTAGTGGTCTCTTTTTCCATAGGTCTTCTCACAATTTTTGTGTTTGCTCAAAGTTGTACGTACTAAATATATACCTGACGGTTTTATATCTATGTTAATCGAATTCATCATATTTAACTTATGAGGCAATAGAACACTGTTAGTGTATATGCTGCATTGCTTTTAGGTTTAATGGTAGTTCACAAGAAGCATCGTAAACCCGCTGATTCTTCAGCGCAGGGGGTATAAGCTTAAACTCATCTATGATACCGAATGTAGTATTCTACTGCTTTTCTAACAATATATTCAGTAGTGGGTACAGTTTACGTGGGGAAGACTAAATAAAGAACAACGCACTATTATCCTGCGGATATGATATCATGAGGATAGCTTTCTTTCTTGTATTTGTGTTGTTGTTGTTCTCAGTTCTCTCGTTCTTTGTAAGTGGAGCTTCAGTTTCAAACGATGGGGAATATATCCAATTCCAGCAGGTAACTATGAGTTTCCATGACGTAGATGCTCATATTTCTATTAACTATGATCTTAATGCGTTCTCAAGTATCTATATATTTTTATTTGGTACTCACAACCTGGAGCCTACCTTTGAGGTTTTCTTCTCGGACTTTGAAGAAACGGATATTCGGGAAATAGGGAAGCAAAATGCAGTGGTATTTGCTAAGAACGTTTCACGTCAGAACGATGGTTATTATCTTCATGATTCTCTGGAACTTAGTGGTAATGTAAGAGCTTTAACGATGATATATCCTGACGGCTCCACAAGAAGCGTTTTTAATGTAAAGGCAACGCCTGATACCTTCTATAGTGGCAGTGTTTAACATACGTATAGAATACCTATTAACTAAAAGAGCAAAGAAGGAACAAAAGCAAAAAACCTAACTTTTTTTTAAGTTAGTAAGATAAGAGCTACTAAAAACCATATATGATGAAAACTATGGTCCCTCTGCATTTACCCAAAAGCTTTATTAGTTATCGTGCAATATGAGGGTTGCTGACAAGCGCCAAGGCTTGCGTTAATATGCGAAAGATGCTACTTTGGACAATATGCTTGCAGTCATTATATACTGGTAATGGGCTCGTGGTCTAGCTGGTCATGACGTCGCCTTGACATGGCGGAGGTCGGGTGTTCGAATCTCCCCGGGCCCACCAACAATTAAAAAACAGATAACTTTAAATGCGAAAGAGACATTAGGTGCTTCGGGTCATAATGCCCAGGTAGCTCAGTTGGGAGAGCGCTGCCCTGAAGAGGCAGTTGTCCCCGGTTCAAGTCCGGGTCTGGGCACCTATTCGTAGTACATCAGTAGTGTAGCGGTTATCACCTGGCGTTGCCAACGCTAGAACCCGGGTTCGAATCCCGGCTGATGTATTTCTATTATACTTCATGAATTGCTTAATAGTTGCTTTTAACTTAAAACACACAGTTATAATACTTTTTAATTGCATCTGGTTCCTCTTTACACAAAACTTTGTAAATTTGTATTAAAACCCTGTATTAAAATCTTGATTATATTTCTACACGATTATGGTTATCTTTGTCAATCAAACAAGTACCAATTTAAAACCTGAACTGTTCTGAAGTACTTGATGTCCATACTTGACAAGTTATTTATAGAAAAAAGCTTTAGTAATATTATATAAAAACTCTTATATATCACTCATTTATATGCCCTATTTACTCAGCAGTCATATGATCAAAAAAGATCAAAAAAATAATATCGCAAATTATGTGATTTGTTGAAAAGGAGTCTGTCAATGGGAAAAAAATCAATGTCACATAGTTCTAATGGTTCTTCGTCGAGTCAAAATTATGAGCTGTCATGTGTTCAGCCTTCCCAATCCCGTCTTTATGATACTACATGTTTTGATGTAGGGGAAATGCTTTGTAGTAATGAAGAGATGCTGAAAGGACTTTTTGAAAATGGCACAAATGGTGTGGCCATTCACCGGATCATCATAGGTGAGCATGGTGAACCTATGGACTATGTGTTCCTGAAGGCGAATAATGCTTTTGAAAAGCATACAGGTCTAAAAGTTAGCGACATACTTGGAAAACGCGTCACAGAAGTCCTTCCCGGAATTGAGAATGCTTCATTTATTGAAATATATGGAAAAGTTGTTCTTACCGGTGAACCTGTTTGTTTTGAAGCATATTCAGATCAATTACAAAGATACTACAGTATAAATGCATACAGAATAGGTGAGGAACTTTTCGCGACTGTCTTTGAGGATGTAACTGAAAGAAAACTTGCAGAAGATCAACTACAGGATCATAACCGACTTTATGAGCTTCTAACAAATATTTCCCTCACATACATCAGCGTTCCCGCAAACAAAATAGCAGGGGTTACCAAAAAAACATTAAAGGACCTTGGTGAGTTTGTAGATGCTGACAGGGTCTATATCTTTGACTATGATTTTAAACGCCAGGTATGCAATAATATTCATGAGTGGTGTGCAGAAGGTATTACTCCACAGATAGATGAACTACAGGATGTTCCTCTTTCCGAACTTACAGAATGGGTGGACACGCACCTTTATGGGCAGATAATGCATATTCCAAATGTCTTTATGCTTCCACCAGAAAGTGGTGCTCGCAAGATACTCGAGCCACAAGGAGTTAAAAGCCTGCTTGCTGTACCTATAATGGATGAGGGTCAATGTCTTGGTTTTGTAGGTCTTGACTCTGTGAGAAAACATCATTACTACTCTGAAACAGAGCAACAGCTTTTGACGGTTTTTGCACAGATGCAGGTGAACATATACAACAAGTACAAAATGGAAGATGCTTTAAGGGAAAGCGAAGCTCGTTACAGGTCCATCATCTCGGTGTCACACACCGGTGCATGGGAATATCATCTGGACAGTAACTATCTGTGGTGCAGTCCTGAATATTTCACAATGCTTGGTTTTGATCCGAACATTTTTGATATGGACAGGAGATCAAATCTTAAGGAGGTATGGATTGATCTGATCCATCCGGATGATAGGGAAGAAACATACCGCCTCTTTTCTGATTATTTGTCTTCCGGACCAATGGGTCTGTATGAGAACACCTTCCGTATGAAACATAAGGATGGTCATTGGGTTTGGATATGGTCACGGGGACAAACGTTAAAGAATAAGGATGGTACGCTCTCTGATGTGACCGTAGGTACACATATAGATATCACAGAAAACAAAGAGGCAGAAGAAGCTCTTCGTGAAAGCGAAAAAAGGTTCCGTTCAATGTTCACTGATTCGCCGGTATCTATTATTATTCATGACAAAGATAGTGGTGAGATTATAGATGCAAACCCAAAGGCATACAAAATGTATGGTTTCTCTTCTGCTGAAGAACTAAAGCAGAAGAATCGATGGCTTCCGGGGCCATACTCGTTTAACGATGCACTTGGATGGATAAGAAAAGCAGCAACACAGGGAATCCAACAATTCGAATGGCTCAATTGCAAAGCAACAGGTGAACAGTTATGGGAACATGTGCACCTTAGCACAGTTATGATAAAAGGCGTAAAAAGGGTTATGTCTACAGCAATTGACATCACAAACAAGAAAAATGCAGAGATTGCACTTCAGGAAAAAACAGAGGAATTAGAGCGTTATTTTACAAGCAGCATGGACCTGCTCTGCATTGCCGGTACAGATGGCAGATTCATTCGATTGAATCCTGAATGGGAAAAGGTGCTTGGTTACTCAAATGGTGAGCTTGAAGGCCGCTTTTTCCTTGATCTTGTCCATCCTGATGACGTGGAAACTACTTTAAATGCTATCTCAAGTTTAAATGATCAGGAAGAGATCCAGAGTTTTGAAAATCGCTATCTTGCTAAAGATGGTTCTTACAGGTGGATAGAATGGAGATCAAAACCTCAGGGTAAATTAATATATGCAGCAGCCAGGGACATAACAGACCGCAAGGCAGATGAAGAGAAATTAATTGTATATGCTAATGAACTTTCAGCTAAGAACCAGGAACTTCACATTGCCTTGCTTCGGGCAGAGGAGGCCACAAGGGCAAAAAGTGAGTTTCTTGCAAATATGTCACATGAGATCCGTACACCAATGAACGGGGTAATAGGCATGACAGGGCTGCTTATGGAAACCACTCTTGATGAAGAGCAGCATCATTATGTTCAAACGGTGCAGACGAGTGGTGAAGCATTAATTGATATTATCAACGATATACTTGACTTTTCTAAGATAGAGGCAGGCAAACTAGACCTGGAAATTCTTGACTTTGATCTTAACGACCTTCTTGACGATTTTGCTTCTATGGTCTCTATACGTGCTCATCAAAAAGGACTTGAGTTCATATGTGCAGCAGATCCGGATGTCCCTTCCTGCATCAGGGGTGATACAGGCCGATTACAGCAGATCCTTACCAACTTGGCGGGAAATGCTATAAAGTTCACTGAAGAAGGTGAAGTTTCTGTGCGTGTCAGCCTTGTTTCAAGCACCGATGAGGATGCTGTTCTGCTTTTTAATATCAGTGATACCGGTATTGGTATTGATAAAGGGAAAATAAGTGGACTGTTTGATCATTTTTACCAGGTAGATACTTCCACAACGCGCAAGTATGGTGGAACAGGACTTGGGCTTGCAATATCAAGGCAGCTTGTAGAAATGATGGGGGGTGAAATTGGTGTAAGCTCTGATTTAGGTAAAGGTTCTGATTTCTGGTTCAAGGTACCTTTCTCAAGACAACGGCAGGATTCATTTAAAACCGTATCTCAAAGTTCTCTAAAGGATACCTTTATACTGATAGTTGATGATAATTCTACAAACCGGGAGATACTTTCCAGTCAGCTTGTCTCATGGGGTGCACAGGTAGCAGAAGCAGTGGATGGATCCAATGCATTGGAATTACTAATGGATTCAGTAGAAGGACAAAGTCCGTTTGAGGTGGCTATCCTGGATATGCATATGCCTGAAATGGATGGATTATCCCTTGCAAGGTCAATAAAGTCCAACGATGTTCTCAAAGATACGCGCCTTGTAATGCTGACATCCCTGGGGTATTACTCTGATTCATCTTCCCTTAATATGGATTATTTCGAAGCTTTTCTAGTCAAACCCGTAAGTAAATCCGAGTTGTACGACAAATTGTTAAAAATCGTGTCTAATAACGGTTTTAATGAAGAATACAGATCAAAGAAGATCTCAAATAAATATCGGTTTCAAATTGATGATAAACTAAGGGTACTACTGGCTGAAGACAATATATTGAATCAGAAAGTAGCTCAAGGTATGCTTAGGAAAATGGGACTTCATGCAGATACAGTTGGTAATGGTGCAGAAGCGGTCAAGGCTCTGGAATTGGCCCCATATGATCTTGTACTTATGGATGTACAGATGCCTGAAATGGATGGTATGGAAGCCACCCGGATAATTCGCGATTCCGGGTCCGATGTGCTTAATAATAAAGTTCCAATTATTGCAATGACCGCCCATGCATTAAAAGGTGACAGGGAACGCTTCATCGAAGCAGGTATGGATGATTATATATCAAAACCAGTTTCAATGCCGAAACTCCATGAATTAATTGTCAGGTGGAATACGAATATAATTAAAGCAGGCCAGGCCAAAGATCTGCCTTTTACAATTATGGATAAGAAATCAGATCCTTTATTATTTGATAAAGAGGCTTTTTTTGAGCGAACAATGGGTGACATGGAACTGATTACAAAACTTATAGACCTCTTCTTTAAAACAATACCAAAAGAGCTCAGTGAACTAAAGGATGCTATTGAAAGGCATGACATATCAGCTGCTGCACACCATGCACACAGCATCAAAGGGGCATCTGCAAATATCGGTGGTATTGCGCTTAGCAGGACTGCTGCTGAGATAGAGTGCTTTTGTAAAGAAGGCAATATTCGCAAGGAAGAGATTGATGATATGTTGCAAGTTATCGAAATACAGCTTGACTCTTTGAGTACAAAGCTAAAAGAAATTAATAAAAGCACATCATAAATGGTTTTTCTATAATGCTCATACATTTAATTTAGATGTTTTGTACATATATGTTTTGTACATATGCTCTTCATTACATGTAATAGTGCATGGTATTAAGAAAATATTTGTTTCCCTCATGATACATATCTAACACACAGTAGTTGTCTTTGTCCGGGTCTTATGATCATGGGGCCAATTGAAATAAAAGTCAAAGTTTCTATTTTGACATATATTTTGGGTGTTATTTTTTGATAGTACCTACAACAGGATAATCCTCAAGTGCCTCTGAATCATGCGGGGCTTCCATGTCCATTTCATCTGTCAGGTCACTACCAGCTTCATGGAGTCCCATATGTTCACCATCATCCCAGAAATCACTGTCAGTCACATCATAGACCTTGTCCTGATATACTAAATATGCTTTCTGTCCATTTCTACCATTATATTTTGTAACTTCTTCCAATGTGAATTCTTGCATATATTCATTCACCACTTATACATTTATTTTTAGACTTATAGCCTTTTGGGTTAAATATGCTTAATATTACACTTATGTTGTTTTATCTGGTTTAAGTAAGAAGATAACCCAGTCCAATCTTAAATTAAAGCGAAGCTTTAATGGAAGGTAGTTCACTGTGATCTACTGGATTATTTCTTTTTTATGCTGAGCTTTATGTACTTTTACCACAAATATGATACTAATCATTCCTCACAAGGTAAAAATATGCCATTATTGACAATACTATCTTGCAAGATCCTGCAGGACGAGATCGTACATGTACTTGAAAATGATCCATCAGTATGCAGAATACTGGTGGTCAGCAACGGACAGGAAGAAGGTCTCATATCAAAAATTGAAAAAAAAGGAATGGAATATGTGCTTCTTTCTCCAAAAGACATGCCTTCACAGGCTCTTTTATATAGGGATAGGAAGTATGAATATACTGTCATGATATATATGGTGGAACTTGCATTGCACGAGTTCCCGAAAATGCTAAAAAAAAATGTATACAAGCTTATTGAGGGCCTTAGTAGTTTTTCCAGTGCCATACTTATGTTTTACGGACTTTGCGGTAATGTGTTTGACAAGATAGAAAAAGATTTTTCAGATCTTGAAACTTTGTGTCCTGTTAGAATACTGAAGGATGAAGAACGAACCGTTGATGATTGTATTGGTGCAACTCTGGGTGGATGCAAAGAATATCTTGCAACACTTAAAAGCCTGAGTGATAAGGGCACCTTTCTTTTTACACCGATGTTCGCTCACTCATGGAGGGAGATAATGAGGGTGGATCTGGAAGATCCTGAAAAAACCATAGGGATGCTAAAACAGGTAAATGTGATCACCGGATACAAGCGGGTTGCCAAAATAAGAACAGGTCTGGGTTATACAGAGGATTTCGACAGGAAAGTAGATGAATTTGCCGAGATATTCGATTTTGAGGTACTGGAACTTGAGGGTAGACAGGACATATTTGAGACCTGTTATCTCTCAATAAAAAAAGAGATGTTTGATAGGTACAGGTGATAAAATGATGTCAAAAGAAGAATTGCTCCGTAAAGGATATTAAACTGCAACCTTTGCTGCTGGTTGCTTCTGGGGTATCGAGGCAGCTTTTAGAAAGGTTGAGGGTGTTTATTTCACCCAGGTCGGTTATACCGGGGGTACAAAGAAGGACCCTATCTACAGTGAGGTTTGCACAGGGCTCACAGGGCATGCAGAAGCTGTGGAGCTAGTTTATGATCCTGATGTTGTATCATATAACAGGCTTTTGGATGTTTTCTGGGAATTGCACGACCCTACAAGTCTCGGCAGACAGGGACCCGATATTGGCACACAGTATCGCTCCGCCATTTTCTACAATAATTCGGAGCAGCAGAAAACTGCACTGATATCAAAACTCAAAATTGGGGAAAGTGGGAAATATAAAAAGGAGATAGTTACTGAAATACAACCAGCAGGACCTTTTTATCGTGCAGAGGAATATCATCAACAATATTTTGAAAAAAAAGGTATGAGTGGTGGATGTATAATGTTTTGACACAATATGTTTAAACGGAATATGGAATGTATTACGAAATATAATGTTAACTACTACAGACATTTTAAGTTGCTGTAATTAAAAATAAAAAGTCCATGGTCTAAATACGCTAGACCAGTTAACTGTAATACTTACATTCATTCAATAAAGACCATAGCAGCTATAACAGTTGTCCACATTCCATTTTCATTGCCATGCGCAGTTTTGCAGAAGTGGGTTGTATCTATTATGTGACCGCTTGCTTTGTAGACGTGCTCCCTCTCATGCCATGCAGAATCAGCATCGAATTCCACGCCAAGGGTTGTTGCAAGCATTGTTGCTGCAAGGTCCTCAGCATATTCTCCTGCCTTTATGTTATCTTCTCCATAGGAATGATGCTCTGAGATGTAACCATAATTATTCTCATTTACAGGTACAGCTGTTCCTACAGCAGCAGCAACTAATCTATGAGGTTCATTTGTATCATTACGTGCAAGTACACAATGTACTATCTCTCCGGCAGGCAGTTCTCTGATACCTTCTTCTCTTGGCACTAGCTTGCAATTAGGTGGAAGTATGCTGGAAACGGTAACAAGGTTGTATCTTTCTATCATTGCATCACGCAATGCCAGTTCAAAAGATGCTAACCTGTCTTTGTGTACACCAACACCCTTTGTCAAAAAACATTTTTTAGGAACCATTTCTATCATCCCTCACTTTTGTACTCTTATCCGGGCTTACAGAAATCAAACGTATTTTATGTATCATACACATAAATTCATCTAATTATTCCAAGACCAAAGATAAAAAAATGCCTTCTCCTATAATAATATTGTGAGTGGGAAGAAAAATGCCTTCAAAAATCCGGACCTATACAGGGGCATTATTTAATTTTATCTTCGTTGGAGTAAGAAGACCACCGTATTTATACTCGCATTAAATCGAAGATTTAATGGGAGTTCCATTTCTTCGAAATGGAACAGGTGGATGAATTACGTCCATTTGTATTTGAAAGATGTCCGGAATCGTATACAAGGTCAAACATTAGATATATATGATATTATAGCGTAAAAGACTTTGATTATGTTAAGAGCCTATAAATATCGATGATATCCAAATAGAT
>PXAV01000068.1 GCA_003565715.1 Methanosarcinaceae archaeon | reverse complement strand
ATTTCCACCCGGATATCAACAGTTGATTCTTTTCTCTCCGCCTGAGACACAACAACATCAAATCTTGTGGGAGCGTTCAAAAGTACGGTCTTATCGCCTTTTATCTGCACGCTCATGTCATTATGCTTAAGCTGTGGTCTAACGTAGTGCACTGTTGTGCCAAGGTCCTGTGCAAACCTCAAGGCCTCATCAAGATCGGCGCCTGTATTGCTGTTTCCATCTGTTACCAGTACTATCTGGTTATCTCCTGTGGAGTATTGCATTATAGCATCCCCAAGGGCGGTCCTGTCCCCAGTGAGCCTTACAAGGGTCGTAGGTGTGTTTGCTGTTAGAGATTCGTAAAGATTGCTGGCTGTCTGGTCATCAAAGAGCCTCATGCTGTCAGTTTCATCGGATATCAGCACAATGTTAGGATTTTCATCTATTACTACATTGGGGACTATAGTATATGGTGATGCAAGTGCTATTATTAGCAGTATTACTACTATGGTCCTGCTGATAATAAGACCTTTTTTCGTGGCTTTTGTCAGAAGATAGGCTCCTGCAACCAATACAGGGACAATGAGCCACAGCATTTCAGGGTTGTGGAAATCAAACATCACAGCTCACCCCTCTTTTTTATAATAGCAAGTTCAAGCATGACCAATAGTAGAACTATGAATATCATGTATGTGTCAAGGTAGTGTTTTATCGTATAGCTTGTTGCCCTCACAATACCCGGGGAATCCTTCACTTTTGTGCGGTCTATTAAGTCCTGACCTATGAGAGTGGTATCTGATTCCCTGTCATTATAAAGGTTCACGGCAATTGTCCTTCCTGCCACCTCATATATACCCACTTCATTGTAATGGACCCTGTTGACAGTGCTGACACCACCCGGGGTCTGTATCTCCTGCTCCCTGGCAAGTACAGACACCGCACCTGTCATCAGGTTGTAGTCAGATATGCTGCCTGTACCGGCAAGCCAGCCTGCAAGCTTGAACCAGAATACAGGATATTCGGGCAGGTTATGGAAATTATTCCAGGCATCCTCACCCATTGCATCATTTAGTCCAAAATATACCACAGTCCCATCCCCTATGGTGCCATAGCTTAACATTGGAGAGCCAGTGCTGGTATTCACAAGGGTTGTCGTACCGCTTCTCGCACTTGCATCGAGGTATTTGTATACTGCAACCTCATTGAACTTGATATCATCACTAAGTCTTGTATCCTGTACAACCCGGAGGGTCACACCTCGCTCAGCGCTCACAACATCACCCGTCCTTACAGGCAACAGCCCCTGCAGGTCAGTACCGGCATTATCAGCCGACAGAGCCTCACTTGCGATGAATATAGCCTCACCTCCTCCCCGGATAAAGCTTCTTAGAGAGGATATCTCACCGGATGAAAGCGGCCTTTGCTTATTTGCGACCACAACAACGTTATATCCTGAAAGGTCTGATGGGACCGTCTGGCGCAGATCAGTGCGGACGTTTGGCATGAGTGAAAGGGCAGTGTGAGAGGGGAGCCTTTCAGTATCTGATACCACAAGCATTCTTTTTGCAGAGGGTGCAGGTACTGATACATATGCAACATTGTCCACCATAAGACTATCAGGGTCAGATATCCTTATTTCCGTTACACCTGTTTTAAGGTTGCTTAACCTGAACTGCTGGGTGGAACGGGCAGGCACATTAAGACTCACTTCCTTTTTGCTCCCATCTTCTGAAACAACATCAAGTTTTACTATCTGTCTGGCATTGTTGTAATTCTTTACAACCCCTGTATAGGTATAACTGCCGTCAATCACAGAGATATCACCCTGGATAATGCCCACATTATTGGCTGTGCTGCGCCCCACAAGTATATACTCCACCTGCAATCCGTATGATTCTGCAAGGTTCTTGGCATTAACAGGATCATCTCCCACCCAATTGGAAAAGTCAGATATCACAACTATCCGGCCTCCTTCCTGGGAAAGGATCCGCATACCTGCAGAGACAGCCGCAGAGATATCTGTCACTGTTGCTTTTGGCTCAATGGACCCAAGGGTCTGAACGGCAGTGGATGCGCCACCGCCTTCCAGGACAATTATCGGCATGTTCTGGGCCATTATGATACTGTTCTTCCTGCTCACGTAGTCCTCAGCTTGGGAAATGGCATCATTGAAACGGTTATCTGTCTGCATACTTGCCGAGGCATCGATAATTATCACAGTGTGGTCACCACTTATTGTATCCTGTGTTTCGATAAAAGGGGACGCAGCTGCAAGTGCAAGCAGTATCAGTACCAGTAGTTGTATAAGGAAAAGAGGGTCCTTTATTATCTTTGTAATGGAGGTGTAGAACCGTTTCTTCTCTTCCTTTATATCCAACAGGAACATGAGCGACGGGATCTTAACCTGCAGGGGTTTTGGCCTTAGAAGATACAGTATTATAAGTGGTATTATACTTGCCAGCGCAAACAGAGCAAATGGGTTATCAAAAGACATTACCACCGCCTCCTGCTTATAGTGTGGAAGAACGCATCAAATACAGGTATATCAGTGGTGAAAGAATAGAACTCTGCATCCGCTCTGTCGCATATGTACCTTATGTGGTCTATGTGTGCTGACAGTTTTTCCTGATACTCCGTCTTCATATCCTCGCTGATATAGGTCTCCAGTTTCATACCTGATTCAAGGTCTATTAGTCTGCTGTGCCCATGGACCGTAAGAGAGCTTTCTGTCCTGTCAAGCACCTGTACAAGTATGAGGTCATGGTCTGCAAAACGATAGACTGCAGATTCAATGTCCTTCAGGTCCTGCAGGAAATCAGATATTATAATAACAAGTGAACGTGAATTTATGGCTTTCCCGTAATGTATGGTACATTCATTGATAGCTGTCTTCCCACCCACCTTAGCAGTCTCAAGCCTCTCGATCATCCTGAGAAGATGTTTTCTTCCCCTGCCCGGCTTTGTTATATCCACATCCTCTGAAAAGCTGGATATTGCGAACTTATCGTTATCCTTGGTAACAAGATATGCAAAACCGGCTGCAAGCATTGTTGCATACTCGAACTTGCTTGGGGAGTCTCCTTCAGTGTAGTCCATACTCTTGCTGGAGTCCAGGAGTATGTGAGTTGTCAGGGACTTATCTTCCTCAAACTGACGTACATAGAGCTTCTCAGACCTTGCATAGGCCTTCCAGTCAACTGACTTAAGCTCATCCCTGCGATTATATTCCCGGTATCCGACAGTATCCAGTCCCCTGCCCACGTGAAGAGAACGCCTGCTACCTGCATAGGCTGTGGAGACCCTTTTTCTCACCATGAAAGTAAAACGGTCAAGCTGCCTGAAAAAATCAACATCTATATTATGTTTCTTCTCGCTCATTGAACGTGCCTGTTTAAAGTTTAAGACCTGAATGGTCTTTCATTTTTACTTGATCTTCTCAAGTATGCCCTTT
>PXAV01000131.1 GCA_003565715.1 Methanosarcinaceae archaeon | reverse complement strand
TTCGGGTCTAGCCATAAAGTATAGTTGCATTTAATTAATAACAAATGTTTGGTTAATAACTATAAGTAATAACTTGAATTTAGTATCCAGAAAAATTGTCCTTTATCAGTAGATCAATAAAATGTTGTTATTACAGCTACATACAAGATATTAAACATAACCAAAACTGTTAATTTAGCGGTTTTTACGGAAACTAGTTTGAAATTCTTAGTTTTTCTAAGTAATAATCTTGCTTAATTTAACTACTTAGTAATGTTTCAATATACTTATCACGTAATATCGCATAGGCTAATTACTATAATATTAAATATATATGTTAAGTGTTATGTATGTTTAAGAAGCATGTATTTTTTAGTATAATCGGACAAGATAATAAAATGTCTGCAAGAAAAAGAATTTTTCAACTGGCTATGAAAAGTGCAGTTTTTCTGACTGTTCTCTTAAACCTGTATTGTATCGGTGCTATTGCATCAGAGGTTACACTCAGGCCTTCGACTGAAGTTATCACACCTGGTGACATTTTCACTGTAGATATATTTGTGACCCCGGATACCAGTATCACAGGAATGCAACTTGATCTTGTGTTTGATGCTTCAAAGGTCCGGATAGAAAATGTAGAAGAAGGAAGCCTCTTTAAACAGAGTGGCATGAAAACTATTTTTAGTAAAGGAATTATTGATAATGATTTACTAATGGATGTATATGGGTTAATACTTGGCGATGAAACGGTTTCAACAGGTGCCACATTTGCCACAGTTACGTTTACACTGGATAAGCAAGCCTCAGGTAGCCTGAATCTGGGCTTGATGAATGTGGTCTTAAGTGATAAGACAGGAAATTCCCTTGAAACAATTTCAAAAGATATTATCATTGAGATCCTTGATGAAAGTCCTCCCCAAATACCAGGAGATTTCAATAATGACGGTGTTGTGGATTTTTATGACTTTGTCTGGTTTGCAGGCGCATATGGTTCCAGAGAAGGCGATGTTAACTATGAGCCTTTTTTTGATTTTGATAACGACGGGAATGTAGATTTTTATGATTTTGTAGTTTTTGCTTCTTTGTATGGACAATAAATATTCCTTCAGCATTGCTAATTTATAGCAGGTTCATTTTCCAGGCCACATTTAATACATCCTTATGTGAACTGCAATTTGGCTAAAGACCGAGATGCTTCCTGATTCATTATCGAATATAACGATTCAAACCTGCAAGCTTGAACTGTATTACGACAGCACAATTTAGAAAATTTGTATCAGTATTGTGTCACGATAAAAGGCCAGTCACACCTCTTACAAGTATATTTATAAATGGTTTAGTGACCTTTTCATTATCAGGTCTCTGTAAGACCATAGTTAACATCCTTCTGTGTGTAATTATTTGTGAGCGCACGTTTAAACTCAACCATATATTACCCTGGAATACTTCACAAATTTCCTGCAAATCATATTTTGATATGTTCTTATCGGCGTTTCTACATCAAGTCTCTGCCAATAACCAGAGACATGTGAATTCCCTCTTCATCTTCGTCAATTTAATCCGCAATCATTTCATTTAGTTCATCTTTATTAAGAACAATATCATGAACATCAATATATGCAACACTATCAAAATAGTCAATTTGTTCATTGTATTGTCTTTCTTCCTGTCGATTTCTTCCTGTCTTCTTCTCTTCCGGTCTGATATGTTGGAAACAAATATAAATCTGCCTTATGAACTAATTTTTGGATTTTAGGAAGCATTTTTTCTTCATAATCAGCATCATCATATTGATTATTTGCATCTACATGTAATTCACATTTGCACTTGAAACAAATATGGTTTGAATAGGGATTAACAGCACCACATAAATTCCAAATGATTATTTCAATTTCACGTTTTTCTAGTTCTTCATCTGGTACATCAATATCATATGCTTTACACATTTCTAAATCATGTTCTCCATATATATGCACATATATAGTATATATTATTCCAACATCCTGCTTGATTTAGGCAATTGAAATGTTTTTATCATTTGGTCAAATCATAATAGTGAGATTTGAGTTACTTTCTTATGCCTGCATATATGTGGATTGGTTCTTTTATTAACTTCGGCATCTTTATAGCTTTTTTTATTATCAAGGGCACATGTTTGTTTGAAATCCTGCCATTGTCCATCATAAGTAATAAGGGATTGGATTTTTTGGTTGGATGATTGTTCAGTTGTAACTTTGCTATATTCGTTTAATTTTTTTGTTTTTGTTTATTCTTCTCGTAAACCTAATATCACTTCTGTTCTATACCCATAACTCGTGCTTTTTAGCACCCTTAAAGGTTTGTGAGTATATTTAATTAATATATATTTACTGACTTTATGTTGCTATAACTCGTAACAATAATGAACATTGTTGCCTTATTCTTCTTTCAGGGAGTATTCAAATGGATTATCATTCAATGGAAGAAAAACTCAAAAATCCTATTAAACAGGCAAAGGTCACAGAGAACATGAGCGTTGATCAGCTCATTCATGCTATTGATGGGTGCGCTTTTGGAGCAGGGAAGCTTGCAGACGCTGTCGACATATATGCTGAGATGCTTTCCGGAAAATCTACCAGTTTTTTCGGGCTTGCTGGGGCCATGGTACCTGCCGGAATGCGCGGGATAATTACAGACCTTATAAAAGATGGATACATCGATGTGCTTGTTACTACAGGTGCAAATATGGTGCATGAAATAGTGGAATCCATGGGTCTGCATCATTATAAAGGATGTTCAGAGTGTGATGATATAGAACTGAAGCATGATGAGATAAACAGGATATATGATGTATACCTGCCGGAACAATATTTTATAGATTTTGAAGAGAAAATGAAGACCGTTCTATCTGATATTGGCGGTGATACAATTTCTATCAGGGAACTTATGACCCACCTTGGCGATCACATCGATGACAAATCTTCAATTCTCAAAGCTGCAGCAGACATGAACGTACCTGTCTATTGCCCTGCAATACAAGACTCAATGATAGGTCTGCAGGCATGGCTTTACAAGCAGACAAATCCTCTTAATGTTGATGCCTTTGCTGACATGCGAGAGATGATAGATATCTGTTATGAAGCAAATGATCCGGGAGCATTGCTAGTAGGTGGTGGCGTCCCGAAGAACTACATATTCCAGTCAATGCTCATCACCCACCAGGAGTTCAATTATGCCATCCAGCTTACAATGGACACACCTGAGACCGGAGGTCTCAGTGGCGCAAGCCTTGATGAAGCACGCTCGTGGGGCAAGGTTAGTGAAACTGCAAGATCTGTGACCGTACATTCTGATGCCACCATAACGCTTCCAATACTGGTAGCTGCTACAAGGAGCAGGCTGGCAGGGAGATAATATAAATGGGAGAGAATGCATATGGAAATGAATACAAGGATCATACTTGCACTGGATGTTACAGAAAAGGAAAAAGCCATAGAGATTGCGGACGAGGTTGCTGGATATGTTGATGCAATCAAGGTAGGATATCCGCTTGTGCTTGCAACAGGAATGGATATCATAAAGATTCTGGCAGAATATGCACCTATTGTTGCAGATTTTAAGGTCGCGGATATACCAAACACAAGCCGTCTGATATGCGAGCAAGTGTTCAAAGCAGGAGCAGATGCTGTTATTGTGCAAGGTTTCACAGGACATGACAGCCTGGAAGCAGCTGCAAAGGTTGCAGAGGTAAATGGAAAGGGCATATATGTTGTTACAGAGATGAGTCATCCCGGAGCTCTTGATTTTATGCAGCATGCAGGAGAGAGGATTGCAAAGATGGCAGCAGATGTGAAAGCTTCGGGAGTTGTTGCACCGGCTACACGGCCTGAACGTGTTGCAGATATCAGGAAGACAATAGGAGATGAACTGTCCATAATATCACCCGGGGTTGGCGCCCAGGGTGGCAAGGCTTGCGATGTCATAAAAGCAGGTGCTGATTGGGTAATAGTAGGAAGAGGTATCTATAGATCAGATGAGCCCCGTAATGCTGCAAGGACAATTGTTGAGGAGATAAGAAGTATATTCTGATACAGAGACACGCACAAAAGTTGTCCCCTTAAAGTGTGCCAATGATGATAGTACAAGAGCTGAAACAGTGATGAACCCTATGAGTTCTGAGGCACACATTTCTTATAAGCTCATTGACAAATCTCCTAAAATGCCCTATGAACTTATTTACCAGTGTTATAGGCCAATTAGCTCAAGGTTCTGTTTTAATATGTGGGAAAATACCTCATTTTGTTTTACATCATTTCTTGCTTCCCCGAGACTTCTTTTTAAATCTGCGACTGAGACTTCCAGGTTTTGTATATAGAATGCTTGCTGTTCCAGTTTGCTGTTGAGTTTTTTTATATCAAGATGCTGACGATGGATAGTTACTTGAAGACCGATCTCGTCTTTGGTCTTCTTCAGCATTCCCTCCAGTTCCTTCTTTTTTGAAGCGATATCTAGATAGTTTCTTTCGATATCTTCTTCAAGCCTTTTGTTCTCTTCACTTTTTGAAAGGATAGATTCCTCTTCAATTACAAGCGCAGCATTTTTTTCTTCAAGCACCTTCATCTTTTCCTGAAACGCAAACTCTTTCTCTGTGTGAACCTTCAATTTCTCTTCATACTCTAATCTAAGCGTTTTCTGTTCGGACTCGAATGCTTCTTTTTTTCTTTCAAAGTTATTTACATCTTCCTGAAGAGAGGTTTCCTTCTCTTTGTGTGCTTTTAGCTTTTTATCATATCTTTGAAGAGATGCTTCCAGTTCTTCTGTCTTGGGTCCAAGGCCAATTAATTCTGCATTTATCTGTTCTTTAAGTGTCCCTATAGAAGAACGTTTTTCTGCAAGTACTTGTTCCTGGTCCTCAAGTTCAAGCTTGATAGATTCAATTTCTGCATACTTGCTTTTAAGTGCTTTCAGTTCAGCATAATAGCCAGCCCTGATAACCTTTATAGCAGCAGGATACATAGGATCGTCGATATCAAAAGGTATATCGTCACCAGATGTGATTTTCTCTTCAAGATCTCTGCATTTTTCATCCAGTTCAGCTTTCTTTTGCCTATATTGTTTCAGCTCGCTCTCATAAGTGAGATTAAGGGAAGAAAAATTCTCTTTTTTAAGATTATATTCTGCAAGATCCTTTTGAAGTTCAAGCTTTGAATCTTCAAGTTCCTTTGCGTTTTTCTGAAGCTCTAAATGTTTTATTTCAAGAATCTCAATATCCTTTTCGAGATCCTCAGGCGTTTCCTTTGGAATGATTGCTGCAGCTTTCTTTATTGAAGAGCTCAGTATAACGCATTTTTTTTCAAGTTCTTTTTTTTGTTCATAAAGCTTTACTTTCAGATCTTCGACTTCTTTATTTTTTTCCTCATAAACAGCAATCTCGGATCCATAGTGCTCCTTGATTTTAGAGAGAACTGTTTCCTTATTTATAATATCATCAATATCTTCTTTTGATATTTTGTAAAATGATTGCTTTTTTTCCCCAGAGTTAGCAGTGCCTCCCCATGGTACATATTGTAACTCATCGCCGGATAATGTATCTTTTTTTAGTTCTTTATTATCATCATCTCTTTCAATGGGTTTGCGATAGATATTAGGGATGAAGAACTGAGCCTGTTTTTCCGGCTTTTTTTTCTCATCTGACCAGTCCAGAGAGTTCATTATTGGATATCCTCCTCTTTTGAAATTATTATCTGCTCCCAGAAATCTAGCGGCATGGCCCTGGCAAGAGAAAGTGCGCTCTCAGAAATACCAAATACATGATCAATATCAGTATAAACATTTCCGCCTCCAAGTTCCTTGAGTTCATTTTCAATAAAAATACCAATGTTTGCAAGTTTACTGGTGCCACCACATATGTGAATATTTTTCCTTAATGAAGTGTTGATATCAGAACCTGATGATGACATAATCCTTGTAATTCCCAGTATAACCTCAGTGATAACTGATTCACATGCAAGTTGCAGCTCCTCAGATACTGAAACTTTTAAGTTCTCTTTATCAGATGGTATGGAAACTAAACATGCATTATCGCTGGGATTTAAACATCCGTATTCTTCTTTCCACTCTCTGCTAATATATTCTGTAATACCGGAATCAGGCCAGCGTTCACTTACAAGCTTACATATCTCACTATCTATGGTCTTTCCTGCACATTCTGAACATATGTATGCTTCTTTTTCTATATTGCCATCAATAAAAACACATATCTCTGTTTTGCTGTATCCAATGTCTACAATCATAGACCTTTCAAGCAATCCTTTATTGTAAGCCAGACAGAAAGGTCCATCGACTATCATTGCTCCTGAGAACACTTTCATTGAAAGTTCAAGTATTTTTTTTCTATGTACTTTGTCTACTTTAAGAGGTAATGCTATCATTGCATAGGTCTTGTTCTTTTTCAATGCTTTTTCATATTTACAACAGAACATGTCCACAAAAAGCTTAAAGTCAGAAGATATATCCAAACCAGGATCTTGTTCACCAATAAATGTGTTATCTTTATGTGTGTCCGAATACAATTCTTTTTCAAACGATATTTTGTCTGGTACTATATCGTTAAGTTGTGAATTTTCTTCATGGATACTTTTTTGCTCCTCTGACTTAGAAGCTGCACCATTATCAGGGATTGTACCAAGAAGATTGTTTTCTTTACTTGTGCATACAGCTATTTTGTAAGTACCTACATCAATTCCAATATAGAAACAATCAACAACATCATGCTCATTCATATGATCTTACACTACCTTTATGTTTCAGAAATAACTAAATATGGAGCATAATAGATATATTACATCCACAGTCCTTGTTTTTCTTCTGAATACTAAATTGTTCTCTTAAATCAGTATATATAAATTATGAACATAAGATACCATATTATGGCTATAGATTTGCTAAACTGTAGTTTATGAAAAATAAAAAAAGAGGAACTTAAGAACTAAAATATGAAATTGGCTCATGGACAAAAACAGGAATATCCTATAGTAGATGAATTATAATCTGCAGTTATTAATGATATGAGTATGTTTATATTAAAATGTAAATTGTATAGTGTAATACTACAAAATGTTTTTTTTATATTCGCTATAAAGAACATGTATCATACCTTCTGCAAGACCTAATTGAGGTACATACATCTCGTTGACATTAGCCCACTTCATCACAGAATAGTATATTTTAGATGCAGGCACAATGACATCCGCCCTGTCAGGGCGAAGGCCAATATCGGTTATACGTTGCTCCATGGAAAATCCTTTCAGGTAGATATGAAGAAGTTTTATTTTTTTTGCCTTGATAAGAGTACCGTCTTTTTTACCAGACATACGGAAAAGCTTGTTAATGTTACCCCCACTACCGATAGCATAATCAGGAACATGTTCAATAGTTATGTTTTTTACCCATTTTTTCATTTCCTTCCAGTCATCTTTTGTCACCATGTCTTCAAGGATGCGTATAGTCCCTATGTTAAATGAACGGTAGGCAAAAACTCTTTTGTCATTGAACAGTATCAACTCCGTACTGCCACCGCCAACATCTATGTGCAGATATGTGGCTCCACCAGTCCCAAGTATCTTTTCTATGCGGTTGGAATAGATTATCTTTGCCTCTTTCCTTCCACTAATTACATTGAGATCGATGCCACTTTTCTCTTTGATAATAGAAACAACATCTTCACTATTATCCGCCTCCCTCATAGCTGATGTGGCACAAGCCATAAATCTTTTAGGTTCATAAGCATCCATTAGGTGCCTAAATGCTATCATAGTACTAACAAGCCTTGATATCTTTTCCCGTGATATGTTCTTGTGAACAAAGGCATCCTCCCCAAGACGAATAGGCATACGCACAAAGGAATCTTTTTCATAGACCGGTTCAATACCATCTGTATCTACCCTGCAAAGTAGCAATCTTACTGCGTTGGACCCTACATCAATTGCAGCAAATCTCATCAACTAGCCTCTTTTTCCAGTTTTTGCACAAGGAAACAGTAAATATCTTCCTGTGACCTATAAGACCCGTTGTCACTTTTTCGGTATTTGTTATCCTGAAGAACATTGATGATCCTTGCCTTTGTATTATCCAAAAACTGTATTTCCATATACTGTTTGATCTCCTTTTGTAAAGAAGGAGAGCAAATAGGTGCAGCAACTTCAACACGTCTGTCAAGATTTCTTACCATCCAGTCAGCAGATGAAATAAAGCATCTTTCATCACCATTATTACAGAAAATAAAAATTCGTGAATGTTCAAGGTATTTGTCAACTATGCTGATAACTTCTATGTTCTCACTAATACCTTCAACACCCGGTACAAGCGAACAAATTCCCCTTATTATAAGTTTTATCTTAACACCCGCTCTGCTGGCATCATAGAGCTTGTAGATCATCTCACTGTCCACAAGGCTGTTCATTTTTGCGTGGATATAAGCAGGCTTTCCATTGTTCGCATTCTCAATCTCAATATCCATAAATCTTTCAAAGGCATTGCGCATCTGAAGAGGTGAGACCAAGAGATGTTTGTGATCATATATCTTGTAATTATGTGTGAAAAAGTCAAATACTTTGTCAACCTCAAATGTTACATCTGGATCCCTGGTCATGAGCATATGATCACAATATATCCTTGCAGTTGATTCATTGAAATTACCTGTACCAATGCAGGAGTAATGGACAGGAATCCCTTCTTCCGTTCTTGTGATATGACAGAGCTTTGAATGCACTTTCAGGCCAGGTACTCCATCTATTATCCTTGCACCTTCCTCTTCAAGTATCTCTGTCCAATATATATTGGATTTTTCATCAAATCTCGCCTGAAGCTCAATAACCACTGTTACACTCTTTCCATTCTTTATCGCATTGATAAGTGCATTTATGACATTGGAATTGTGGGCAACCCTGTAAAGGGTTATTTTTATGCTTGTGACTGCAGGGTCTATTGCTGCCTCTCTTAAAAGATCTATAAAATAGTCAAATGATTGATAAGGATAGTGAAGAAGTACATCTTTTTCCCTGATAGCCGCCAGAATACTCCTGTGCCGCATAAGATCTTTGTGAGGTAAAGGATGCTTTTTTTCATAATAAAGGGATTTATGTCCTATCCGCGGGAAGTTCATGAAATCCTTTGCATTGTGATACTTACCCCCGGGAACAAGATTTTCAAATTTCTGGAGCTTGAGTCTCTTAAGAGTAAAATCAAGAAGATAGCCAGGCATCTTCCTGTCATACACAAAGCGTACAGGTTGTCCTTTTTTCCTCTCATCTATACTCTCAGAAACCTTTTCAAAGAAGCTTTTAGTAACATCATCATCAATTTCAAGTTCTGCATCCCTTGTGAGCTTTATAGTATATGCGGCTATGGAATCATATTCAAAGGTCGAGAATATGTCATCCATCCCAAAACGAATGACATCATCCAGCATTATCACACAGTTACTTTCCCCGGAATAAGGTAGCAATATAAAACGCGGAAGTATATCAGCTGGAACTTCTATAAGAGCAAAATTAGAACCCTCTGGATTATTTTTTTTCTTTACATCTATCAGAAGATATATCACCTGGTTCTTAAGATAAGGAAATGTTTGAATGTCTTTTAACATTACCGGAATCAGACGTGGTCTCACTTTTTCCTGAAAATATACCTTAAGAAAAGACCGTTGTAACTGGTCAAGGTTTTTTTCATCCACCATAAAGATATTATGTTTTTTCATTTCCTTTGTCAGCTCAGAAAAAATACTGTCAAAATCATCCCTCAGCTGAAGTACCTTAGTATGTACCTGCTTCATAACTTTTTTTGGAGATATGCCTACCATAGCATCAGATTTTACCCCTGCATCTACCATGCGCTGAAGAGTACCAACCCTTACACTGAAGAATTCATCCAGATTAGAGGAAAATATGCCAAGGAATTTAAGACGTTCAAGTAGTGGAACATCCGGATCATTTGCTTCCTGAAGTACCCTTTCATTAAAAGAAAGCCAGCTTATCTCCCTGTTTACATAATCTTTTATTTCACTTGACATAGGAGTCACATCTCCCTTAAAAAAAGCATCTGTATACACTATGATATTTAGATAATATAAGATCAAACATATTATTTAAGACTTAATACATATTCAGAGGGTATTGGTACATTGCACAATTTAGTTTCAAACAAAGTCATTGACAGTTCAAGTTCATCATGAAATGTATATATCAGATATAGCCTTTGATAAACGTATATTGAAATATGGATCAAGAACTTTTGACCACATCTGAGGGAATCTGGTTGCAAGATCATCTAGTTCGCTTTTTCTGTACTCTATATAGTTCTCAACACCTTGATAAGAGGGTATGTCACTGATCAAGGAATTATTATCCTTGTTTACTTTTCCCCACGTACCGAAACTTTTGAACTTCTCAAGAAGATCAAGTGCAACCACTGTATCGTGTATGTCTCCAAGATTATCCTGAAGGGCCTTAAGATCCTTTATCAATCCTTTTGCTTCCTGCCCCAAAATCTCCCTGAAGAATTCGATAGTGTAACGCAATATTTTGACGTCTATACGTAGCTGATGATATATATCAAGATAAGGATCAACTATCTTTTCATTGGAAATTATCTCTTCATAAGCTCTGACAGCCGCAAGTTGTGAGTATATCAATATAGGAAGTACATCAATAACTTTACAGGGAACCGTTTTACCGTCTTTCATCATTGTTTTAGTCTTCCATGACCTTTTATGTAGCAGATATTCAGAAAAGCCTTTTTTGAACTTATTATATCTTTTAGTGTCAAGATAAACAAGCATATTACCTCTGCTATTTGCTTTTGCTATCAAAATGGAGCCTATTAAGGAATCAATCTCCGCCCTGACTTCAGGTTGTTTATCTGAGAGATAGTGTTCGATCTTTTCAATGAAAACATCCAGATCACGTACTGAACCCAATGTCCTTCGTATGGACTTGATGTGCTTGAGATATTTTGACATCTTATCCATATCAAGATATGGTTCAAATACCTCTATGACAGAACGCATACGCATTGCTGCAACTCGCATGTCATGGAGTTGTTCAATATCCTTACCCTCCATTGTACCTTGTTCATGCTCAACCATTGTCCCGAAATGATACATCAGGATCTTACGTGCTGCTTCCCGCATTGTGTCTTCTGTTCTTATATCCGTACTTTTCATAGACATAAATTCAGAGAACTGGACATGTGGGCTGCTTTTTACAGGTTTTTCAGACCTCTCTAAAATGTCCTGTACCTCTTCTCCATCAACCATAAATATTGCTCCTTATCCTGTTTATCTCTGCTATATTTAATACTCTCATCTATGTCAACATCTGTTAGCCAATTATCCAAACAATAACCTTTATGTGACTTATACCTGGTTTTTGCCTATTTCACAATACTTGTGCTGGCAATTATAGACAATATACCAGTTCCCAGAAGAATGCATAATATCGTGATAAGCTCTGATCCCGAAATCCCTCTAAGCTTGCTCACTATTGTAAAAAGAAGAACTGTAATATATTGCACCATACCTGTCAAAAATCCCCATGTTGCTGCATAGAAGTGCTCATTGACAGATATACCAGATGACATTTATATACGTCATTATATATTCATGTACAGCGCATTATATTTTGATGTCTTTGAGCTCTTTTTTGGTCTTACGGAGAACCTTTTGCTGCCTTTTTATTTGACGTAACTGGCTTTTTATCATACGTTTTTTTGCTTTCTTACCATTGTACAAGGAAAGGGATCCTTTTACTCTTTTCAAATTTGAACGGACATTAATTTCTACCAGATCATTATCCCTGAATATAGCTTTAACAGGACAGATCTTTATACATTTCCCACAGTTGATACATTTGTCTTCAGCGATAGAGGCCTTACTTTTAACCATATCAATTGCATCCACCGGACATTTCTTAACACATTTCTTGCAGGATACACATTCCTTTTTATTTATCCACGGCATATTGAAGTCCTCATTTAGTATGGGTTCAGCAAGTATAAAAGTATATACAGTAAATATAATATACTATTTAGTTTCATTGAAAAGGAACCTAAGGTACAAAATACTTAAGCTTTGAACAGCTACATAAGGAGAGAATATTACGATACAAATTATCGATTGGGGTATCGATCCTCTATCTATCGAAATGCTTGAGAAGATAATCATTTCACTATTGATAGGGGTAATTATCGGTCTTGAAAGAGAACACTGGCGTGTGGAAAAGAAGATATATGCAGGTGTCAGGACATTTGCAATAACATGCGTAACAGGAGCTATTGTCACAATACTTATCGACTATACAAGCATCTGGCTTCTTGTAATAACAACCATGCTCATAGCTTTTCTATCTGCTTCCATCGTATATTCAGCTAATTTAGTTAAAGGTAAATCAGGGCTCACAACAGCAATATCGTTGTTTTTCACATACCTTATAGGCATCATCGTTGCCTACGGATTCTATCTTGTGGGAATAATAACAGCTCTTATAATAACTTTTCTTCTGATAGAAAAAAAACCCTTGCATTCTTTTGCTGAGAAGCTATCAGAAGGAGACATCAGCAGTGCCTTAAAATTCATTGCTGTGGCATTTGTTCTTTATCCTATCGTTCCGGATGAACCAATATTTGGCATAATCAGCCTTAAGTATGCAATAATGATAGTCGTGCTTGTATCATTCATCAGCTTTGTAAGCTATATTGCAATGAAAAAGATAGGACCACAGGGAGGTATACCATACTCAGGGTTCTTTGGCGGATTCGTAAGCAGTGTGGCAACAATAGTAGCACTTTCAGAGATATCAAGGAAAAGGCCTGTGCTTAAGGACTCCGCTTACATAGGTGTTATGCTTGCTGTGGTCTCAATGATAATAAGCAACTTGGTCATTGCACTGGTAGTTGACACAAGTGCAAGGACAGTATCAATTATGATGCCCCCATTATTCATAATGGGAATTGTTGCTATGGCCTTTGTCATTAAAAAGAGAAAAAGCATATTGAACCTGCAGGAAAGTATTGATATTGGATCGCCTTTTGCACTTGGACCTGCTTTTAAATTTGGAGCAATTTTCACTATTTTCCTTATAGTAGCTAATTACGCTAATGAGTATGCAGGGTCCGAAGGAACCTACGTTGCTGCCATTGGAGGAATTATCAGTAGTTCTGCAGTTACTGCTTCTGTGGCTGCACTAGCTTTTACCGGGAGCGTTTCTTTTCATGTCGCAGCTGAAACAGCAGTTCTTGCAGGAATAATAAGTACTCTCTCTAAAATAATATACATAAGGATAAGTGGCTCAAGAGAGTTGTTCAAAACTGCTCTTTTGCCATTTACAATAATACTGATATCTGGTATTTTTGCACTTGCTATATGGAGTTTCTACATTCGATCCTATATGGTCTGAAGATCAGGATCGATATAAGCATATATACGTTAATGTCCTATTAAACCGAGATAAAAATGTTAAAAAATGTGGATCTTTCAAAGCGTATCACAAAAAAAAATTATAAGGAAATGTATGATGAGCTTCAGATACGTATGGGAGAGTTACAAAGAAAAGCATGGAAAATGGACATCCCTATCATAGTAGTATTTGAAGGATGGCATGCATGCGGTATGACAGAGATAATAAACAGTTTCCTTCTGACCCTTAATCCTATGGGATATGACCTTTACACAACGAGCAAACCCTGTAAACAGGAAGAGGAAAGACCACTTCTTTGGCGTTTCTGGACAAAGATACCAAAAAAAGGCAGAATCACAATTTTTGATAGAAGCTGGTACAGAAGGATTGTTGTCGAGAAAAATGGTAGTCACATTAACAAAAACAACATGAAAAAATGTCTTTATGGTCTAACCTATTTTGAAAGACAGCTTACAGATGACGGGTACCTACTTCTCAAGTTCTTCCTTCACATAAGCAAAGATGAGCAGGAAAAAAGATATCATAGGCATAAGAAAATGGATATCCCATTGTTCATTGCTGAAGACGAAGAGCAGGAATATCTTAACAAATATAGTACTTACCTTCCAGTGATTGAAAGTATTCTGGAAAGAACAGACAGGACTTTTGCACCATGGACAGTTGTAGAGTCAGATGACAATAATTTTGCAACTATAAAGATACTGGCTAAATTTATAGAAGCTGTAGAATATAAAATAAATGATATTGAAAGTGAACTGAAAACAGATGATATTAAGCACTCCGATACCGCTGCCATTCAAAATAACATTAAAGATAGAATTCCTAACATAGATGCTTCAATTCTTGAAAGAATATATACCAGTAAGAGTATCACCAAAAAGGAGTACAAGAAAGAGAAGAAAAAATACCAGAAAAGAATAGAAAAATTACAGTATGAACTATTCAGGCATAAAATACCAATGATAATTGTTTTTGAGGGATGGGATGCTTCAGGAAAAGGAGGCAGCATCAAGCGTTTAGTGCAAAAGATGAATCCACGTTTATATAGAGTGTTTCCTGTTGCTGCACCCTCAGATGTTGAGATTGCACATCACTATCTGTGGAGGTTCTATAATGATATACCCCAGTCAGGACATATAGGTATATATGATAGAAGCTGGTATGGAAGGGTCCTTGTTGAAAGAGTTGAAGAGCTGTGTAGTGTCAATGAATGGAAAAGGGCTTATAGGGAAATAAATGAATTTGAAGAGATACTTACCAGTTATGGAACAGTTATTGTCAAATTTTGGATGCATATTGACAAAAAAGAACAACTTGAAAGGTTCAAAACCCGTGAAATGACCCCGCATAAGAAGTGGAAAATAACCCAGGATGATTG
>PXAV01000148.1 GCA_003565715.1 Methanosarcinaceae archaeon | reverse complement strand
ATTAAATGTGCTTCTTTGAAATGGCTTATCCAGCTATCTGATTATCTCTAAAGGTACTTGTTCATGGATATAAAAGAAGATCTAAGAACGCCAATTGTTTCTGTAATGGGACATGTGGACCATGGTAAGACCACCTTACTTGACAGGATAAGGGGGAGTGCCGTTGTTGATGGTGAGGCAGGTGCCATCACCCAGCATATAGGTGCTACTGAGGTACCTATAGAGAACATTGTTAACAAGTGTGGTGACCCTTCACTGAAGAATAAGTTCATTGTTCCTGGACTTTTGTTCATTGATACCCCAGGTCATCATGCCTTCACCTCTTTAAGGAGCAGGGGTGGTGCACTTGCAGATCTTGCTATTGTGATAGTTGATATTAATGAAGGTTTCATGCCACAGACAATTGAAAGTCTTCATATATTGAAGAGGTTCAAAACTCCTTTTGTGGTCGTTGCCAACAAAATAGACAGAATACATGGATGGAGTCCCAACAAGAATGCACCTTTCCTGGCTACTTATAAAACGCAGAGTGAGCGTGTCAGAACAGATCTTGACAATAAGCTGTATGCTGTTGTGGGTGAACTCTACAATATGGGTTTTAATTCCGAGAGATACGATCGTGTAAATGACTTCCAGCGTAATGTGGGTGTCATACCTATTAGTGCAGTAACAGGCGAAGGTATACCTGATGTTCTTATGGTGCTGCTGGGACTTGCCCAGAGATTTTTAGAAAACACCCTTCATTATAATGCCCAAGGTCCTGGTATTGGAACCGTACTCGAGGTCAAAGAAGAGAAGGGTCTTGGTACTACCATCGACATTATACTGTATGATGGTACCATAAACAAAGGTGATGCCATCGTTGTCGGCAGCCTTGGCTTCCCTATACAGACAAAAGTGCGTGCGCTATTAAAACCACGTCCTCTTTCTGAGATAAAAGCAGAAGAGAGGTTTAGGCAGATCGAACAGGTGACAGCAGCAGTTGGTGTTAAGATATCAGCTCCGAATCTTGAAGGTTCACTTGCAGGCTCTCCGGTCAGGGTTGTGGATGCCCGGACAATTGATAAGGTTACCGAAGAGATAAAAAATGAGATAGAAGAGGTTCAAATAGATACCGATGCTGTTGGTATTACAATAAAGGCTGATACTATAGGATCCCTTGAAGCTCTTGTGAACGAGCTTAAGAAAGAGAAGATACCAATCAGGAAAGCAGATGTCGGTGATATTAGCAACAAGGACATTGTCCAGGTATCTGCTATGGAAGACCATTTATATGCGGTAATTGTTGGATTCAATGTCAAACTTCTTCCGGATGTAAAGGAAAAGTCGCAGTCAGCTGGTGTCACTCTGTTCATGAACGATGTGATATACCGTTTGATAGATGACTATAAGGACTGGGTCAAAAAACAGAAAGAAATAGCAGAAAAACAGATATCGGATACTACCATCAAGCCAGGAAGGTTTCAGATATTGCCGGACTGTACTTTCCGTCAGAGTAAGCCTGCTGTTGTGGGTGTGAAGATAATTGGCGGAACTGTGAAGACCAATGTAGAAATTGTAAATGCAGATGGCGAAGCAGTTGGTAAGGTCAAAGGTCTCCAATCAAGGGGAGAGAACATATCTGTTGCAAAAATAGGCATGGAAGTTGCAATGGCCATTGATGGTCCAACAGTTGGAAGGCAGATAAAAGAAGACGACATACTCTTTGTGAATGTACCGGAAAGGCATGCAAAGAAGATGGAACATGATATTTACGACTCAATGACGGCAGACGAATTAGAGACACTTGAAGCATTCCTTGCTATAAAAAGAAGGGATAATCCCTTCTGGGCGAAGTAGTGTGAATTTATATTCATCAGACCGACATCATACAAGGAACAATAAAAAAGCAGGAGGAAATATATTATGGCAGATTTCAAAGTAGTGGTTTCAGATCCCAAAACAAAATCATACCAGTTCAATGTCACAGGAACTGAAGCCAACAAGTTCATCGGAAAATCGATAGGAGAAACAATAGAAGGAATTGCATTAGGCTTGCCTGGATACACTCTTAAGATAACAGGCGGAAGTGACAAGAGTGGAATGGTCATGAGGCCAGATTTGCCCGGACCAAAGCGAAGAAAGTTACTTGTTGCTACAGGCATAGGTTACAATCCTGTATCTGAAGGAGTACGCCGCAGAAAAAAGATGCGTGGTAAGGAAATAGCACCTGATATCGTACAGATAAACACCATTGTTGCAGAATATGGTGAAAAGACTATAGAAAAGATCCTTGGAGGCGATGAAGAGCCAGCCGGGGAAACAGCTGAAGAGTGAGTATTCTCACTCCTATATATTTTTCTTATTTCAGTTGTTAATTATTTTATTTAATCTGCACGATAATTTTATATTTTATTGTTCATATTTCTGATATTTTCATATTTCTGATCACTGTATATGATTTACTAATTATTCATATAACCTGATGCATTCCCATATAAAAAGGCTCTTCTGTGCATAATATCTCATTCACCTCAAATGAAAAATTAAGATTGCCAAGGTCTATTTTTCCAGGCTTCACAGGTTTGACCACAAGAGATGTAAATCCTGAGGATTCCGGTTGTATCAAAGGTATACAGGCGTTTGGATTGTGACAATCTATAAAGGATGAAAAACAGCTGTTGAAACAGACGTTATGTATTGTTTCATTAGATCTGTTATGTACATATATGCCTATGGAATTTCCAGCCTCGCTATAAAGTGTATCAGGTATCTTTATGTCTACATCAACATCCGGTACCTGTACAATGCGCTCACCCAATTCAGTTGGTCCAATTTTGCAATTGTTACCAGCTATTTTGAACAGTACTTCAAAATGTCCTAAATTTATTTTTCTTCCTGCGCAGGGAATGATGTTATAGATCGCATCGATCTCTGCTCCAGGTATCATGGTCCATTTTTTTGAGAAAGCTGTATCGTACTTCAGATTTTCAGAAAAGGAGCATTTGACATGCATGTCATAAAGTTCAACATTAGCATTATTTCTTATTTTAATTATAATTTGTTTATCATGTCCAACATGCAGCGTATCTTCAATATTTGGATCTATGCAAAGATATGTGTGATTTACATTTATATCCTCTAAAAAGAAAGGCGCTTTTTGGTGCTTGTTACCACAGACCTCAAGATATAGGTCATAATAGCCAAATGATAGTTTTCCTGCAAGGGTTGGTACAAAAGAAAGTGAAGCTGTCAGTGAGGAATGCGGTTTAAGGGAACCAAGGGGCATAACTGGTTTGTCACAGAGTACTGTTACTGGAAACATCACTCGTATCCATATGTTCTCCACGCTCTTTTCTGTGGGGTTATTGACTCTAATATAAAGCTTGTTTCTAAAGCCCAGCTCAACTGAATCCGGGAACCTGTATTCAACGTTTACTGCATCAACGTCTTGCATTTCCCTTATCCTTCTCTTTTCTATGCCAATTCTGTCCTCATATATCCAGAAAAGATAAATTGGTATATACAGTAGTATGATTACCACAGGTGCACTTGCGATATATACTGGATCAGGTCCTTCATTTAAGGAGAGTATGGTGGTTGCAACAAAAAAAGATGTAATTACAAACCACAGAAAAACATAGAACTGAAAAAATATCCCTATTTTTCCACCAGTTCTGTTCTCAAGGGTATAAAAAATAGATTTCTTAAAATCGACCAGAGCCCCTAGTTTCAGTTTTACCACCTTTGTGTTGCTTGTAGGCAGATGATTTAATTAATATTAAATACTATTTCTATATACTTATATATTTATATATAAAAATACTTTGTGCTTACCTATACTAATTATTTATTTGTGTCCATGAACTTGGTTGTGACTGTAATGTCACTCTTCAGTTGTCATATGTACTCGTTTTGTATCCTGAGTATTTCTTTGCTATTGCTGGCCATGGAATATTCTTCCAGTGGTCCATGGTTCAATTCTATGAAAGTGTGGCCCCAGTTGAACTTTGACATTATAATCTCTGCCTGTTGTTTGTTCCCCAAAATGTAAACTGCGGCTGCAAAGGCCTCTGCTGAAGTTAGCTTAAAGGGTCTGCCAAAGTTCACAGGATTTGCAGCAACAAGATATGGAAGTGCTCTGTGCTGAAGTTTCATTTGTATAATTTGTGGAAATACTCTTTCTATTTCTTCCCATGAGCAGTCAAGAACAGTTATTCCTTTTTTAGCGCTATCCTGTGGAGAAAGGGCTTTTTCTGCCATCGGATCCAGTAATATGGACCCTTTAGGTATCCTTCCTATACTGTCTTTGACATTTACAAGTCCAAAACGTCCCATTTTCTTTCCTGTGCACTTCTTTGGATCACATTGTTTTGCATGATATAGAAATAACTTAAAGGCCTTCTTTTCTAAAGGATGCATGTTGTGGGATGTGCTCTTATCGTATATGAATGATTTCAATGTATCTGGATCTTAGAACATTTTCTATTTTTCTATCATTACTCGTAGTTTGAATATATTAAATAATATGGATATGTATTTATATTTATAAGTTATATTTACTTTTAATTATATTATAAACGTATAAGATTTACCCTGGATAAGGGGTTTGAATACATTTACTGATCAACCGAGGCATTTGATGACAGCAACAATAATTACTCTCGTTTCAGGGAAGGGTGGTGTAGGCACAACAACTGCTGCTATAAACGTTAGTGCTGCATTGGCTGGGTTTGCAAAGAAGACTTTGATCATAGATGCTGATCTTGGAATGCCCAATATAGGACTTATGTTGGGAACCGACACGTCAAAAGCGACATTACATGACGTGCTTTCAGGAACAGCAGAGTTAAAAGAAGCAATATATGACGGTCTGAATAATCTTCAGATACTCCCGGGAAGTATCTCGTTGCAAAGCTTTGTAAATTCTAATACAGAAATATTAGGCGATATATTAGAAAGTGTGAAAGAAAAGTATGAATATATCATTATCGATTCTCCAACTGGAATAAACAAGAATTCCCTGCTGGCAATTTCTCTTGCAGATGAACTTATACAGGTGGTAAATCCTGATATTGTATCCCTTGCAGGTGCAATGAAGATAAAGGCCATTTCTGAGAATATGGAAGTACCATTCCGTGGTGCTTTACTCACAAGGTCTGGAACAACCCAGAACGAATTAAGCAAGGAAAGAATAGAGAACACAATAGGGTTGAAGATACTGGAAACGATTCCTGAAGACATTATTGTAAAGAACTCTGTTGTACATAAAGTTCCTGTTATTGCTAAATATCCGGGTACAATGGTATCAATTGGCTTTAACCGTTTTGCAGCAGAATTAGCTGGTATTAAGGTCCAGGCAATTGAAAACAGTATACAGGAACAAGAGAAACCAAAGAAAGGCATGCGTTTCAAATTGTCAAAAAGCAGGAAATAACGTCTACATATAGGGGTTGTTAATGTTGATAAGTATCTCACGTGACCGAAATGGAACTGCAGATGACATGAGCGTTCATTCTAATGAACAAGGTGAGGCCGAAACACTGGTCGGGGCTTCTGAGGAAGACGATAATGGTCTTTTAAAAAATAATGGTTCGACTGATAGGACCTCGATCGGTATAACTTCTACAGAAACAAACAGCTTTAGTAAAAGTATACCAATTAATGATATTCTTCTAGTTGATGAAGATAGCTTCATCGACGAACTTTCAGAATTAATTTTGTCAGATGCAGAACCTGTCAGCATAGAGAGTTTAAAATATAGGGTAAATGACATTTACTATTCTTACTATGATGATACAATTTCAGATGAAAAGGAAACCTTCTGGAAAAAAACAATTTCTGAGATATTCAAAGAAAGCTCTTCAACAGGCCAGGTCACAGAATATGAAGAAATGTCTGGATCTGTATTTTTACGTGTTAAGAACCTTCTATTAAGAAACGCAGTTAATGTGGAACCATACAATGTTGTGGACCACGGTCCTATAGTAGACCTGACAATGCCTGCAGATAGTCCTTACAGAGAAGTTGAGCTATATGAGGTAAATCCACTTTATGCATATGTACGTATAGCATACAATCCGGAATCCCATGAGTTCCAATATCAAGCCATTGAGCCAGTACTCACAGAAAAAGAGCAGGAGCTTTTGGATGCTGTCAAAACAAAGTTCATTGAGACCCTTGATGTAAACCTTAAAGAGATCTCCCGGCAGAATGCTGAAGATTACCTTAAGGAAAATGTACTTGAATATTTAAAGGAGTTTCAGGTTACCATATCTCCAAGGAAGCGTGAGCGTATAATGTATCACATTGTTCGTGATTACGTGGGTTATGGTGAAGTAGATGTATTGATGAGAGATCCGTACCTGGAAGACATTTCCTGCGATGGTCCAAACACTCCAGTATATATTTATCACAAAGAATATAATTCTATACCAAGCAATATAGAATTTCCTTCTGATGGCGTACTTGATTCCTTTGCTATAAGGATAGCCCAGATATGTGGCAGGCATATATCGATCGCAAAACCCTTGCTTGATGCAACCATGCCCGACGGATCACGTATCCAGATGACTCTTGGTAGGGAGATAACTACCCGCGGGAGTACTTTTACCATCAGGAGATTTAAGGATAATCCAATAACACCTGCAAATCTCATAGAATTCCATACATTCTCCACTGCAATGATGGCATATATGTGGCTTGCAGTTGACTCTAGTAAAAGCCTTATATTTGCCGGAGGTACTGCATCAGGTAAAACCACAGCAATGAATGCAGTTTCTCTTTTTATTCAGCCTGAGATGAAGATAGTTTCTATTGAGGATACAAGAGAGCTGAATCTATCCCATCCTAACTGGATCCCGGGAGTTACCAGGCAGGCATTTGCTGGTGAGGACAAAGGTTCTATTGAAATGTATGAATTACTCAGAGCATCTCTGAGGCAAAGGCCTGAGTATATTCTTGTGGGGGAGGTAAGAGGAGCAGAAGCCTATGTACTTTTCCAGGCAATGTCCACAGGACACACAACGTTTTCAACAATGCATGCAGATTCGGTTCAATCTGTGGTTCACAGACTGGAAAATCCTCCTATCAATGTTCCAAGGATAATGATACAGGCTCTTGACCTTGTAGCAATACAGGTACAGGTCAAGGTGGGTGATGAGCGTGTCAGGCGCTGCAAAACACTTACAGAAGTAGTAGGTGTCGATCCAAGGACCGGTGAGTTGCTTACAAATGATGTATTCTCATGGGATGCTGCAAGGGATATGTTCCAGTATTCCGGCAGGTCCTATATAATAGAAAGTGTTATGGAAAGCCGGGGCTGGTCAGAAGAGAAAGTCAGAGATGAACTGAAACGACGGCAGGATATACTTGAATGGGCCCGTATTAAGAAAATAACACATTATAATGATTTTGCCAAGATCGTTGTAGCATATAACCGTGAACCGGAAATGGTAATGGAATTAGTGAGGCAGGACTTGCATGGCTAATCAATATTTTGTCTTAGCTTACAATCTGTTCGGTGCTTATTATCAAAAGAAGAGGATAGATTATTTCGGTCTTCGTCACAATCTCCTGAAGAATAGAATGGATATGGTGTATGACGTTTACATGTCAGGTGCACTGTTAAGCTCTATTATCAGTGCTATTATGACTCTTATAGCTGTATCCATTATTCTGTCTATATTTGGCGTTCCGGAGATTAGTTCAACAAGATTAATGTTTCCTGGATGGGTTGCACCATACCTTGAATACAGATTTCTTGTAGTCGGTGCATTTTTGGTATTGGCGCTTACTTTCTTTGTATTCTTTGTTGTCTACAGATCATTCCAGGTATATCCTGCTTTGATGGCAGCTGACAGAAAAAGGAGAATAGACAGTATGCTCCCATATGCTGTAAACTATATGTCTGCAATGTCAGGCGCTGGTGTTCTTCCTGTTGACCTTTTCAGATCTCTTGCAAACAACGAAATATATGGTGAGGTGGCAGTTGAATGCCGTTATCTTGTACGTGACCTTGAGATCCTTGGCCACGACCTTGTTAGCGCGATGAAGAATCTTTCAGTCACAACACCTTCTGCTGCATTGCAGGATTTTCTTCAGGGCGCAATAACGGTTGTCACTTCAGGGGGTCAACTTGAGCCATATTTTCAGGTAAAGACAGAACAGTATATACTAGAGAACCGCCAGAACCAAAAGGAGTTCCTTGAGACGCTTGGACTTTTGGGCGAAACATATGTCACGGCTTTTGTTGCAGGACCACTATTTCTTGTTGTGGTTATCTCTATAATGTCAATAATGGGAAATGCGCAGATGGTCTTCCTATACATAATCATCTATGCATTGATACCGATTGGAAGCATAATGTATGTAGTTCTTATAAGTACACTTACTCCGGAGGCATAGTATGAAAAAACCCGAGATCTTCAAAAAAAACATAAGTTCATGTGAATCTATTACAGAGGAAGAGTTGTGTGCAATTGAAGATAAGCTTATAAGCTCAAGATTAGAAAGTGCCAATAAAAATGTCCTTCTGAAAGATTTTTTGAAAAAGCCCTTTAAAACACTGTATGATCACCCCGAATATACGTTCATTCTGAGTACTCCTGTGGCACTTATGTTCTTTGCTATTGGAATTAGCATTACATGGGGGACACCTTTAATGGATGACGTTATAATATTTACAGTACTTCTGTTGACAGCTCCTCCTGCAATTACGTTCCACAGGAAGTTCAAGAGAACTGACACCATCGAAGAATGTCTGCCAACATTTCTGAGGGACATATCTGAAATGAGCAGGGCAGGCCTTACTCTTCCAAGAGCCGTAAATACTGTTGCAAAGGGAGAATATGGTGCACTTACAAAAGAAGTCCAGACAATGGACTCTACCATGTCATGGGGTATTTCTTTTGAAGAGTCATTACAAAACTTTGGAAAAAGGGTTCCAACTCCTATTATAGTCAGATCTGTATCTCTCATTACTCAGGCAAGTAAAGCAGGAGGTCGTGTTGCATCAGTTCTTGAAGCTGCTGCCCGTGACGCAAGGGAAGTAAAACTTCTGGAAAAGGAAAGGCGGGGTAATATGATGGTTTATGTGGTCATCACATACATGTCCTTCTTTGTTTTCCTCTTTGTGATAGCAATGCTGACATCCACTTTTGTGCCAACAATGGCAGAGGCCGGCAAAGCTGCTGCTGAAGCAGGGGCTGGGAACCAGTTCATAGGATCGTTCAATCCGGCAGAATATACTCGTCTGATGATGCACACAGCAGTTATCCAGGGTTTTATGAGTGGACTTGTTGCAGGTCAGATGGGTGAAAGCTCTGCTTTTCAGGGACTGAAACACTCAATTGTAATGACACTTATTTCATGGTCAGTTTTCACACTTCTGATATGAACTTCCTGCACAGGCAGGACATGATAATAACATATCATTCTCGTTGATTGTGTAACATAAACAGGGGATGCAACAGACACAAACTCAATAAAAAATGCTTATTCTATCATCGAATAAGCTAACATTGCTTTATTTCTGACATCAAGGAACATATCGTTACCATGTGCATCTATTCCTACCACAAGGGGTCCAAAATCCTTTAGCTCAAGCTCCCAGACCGCCTCAGGCATTCCCAGGTCAAGCCAATGTACACTGACAACACTTTCAATACCAATTGCAGCCAGTGCGGCACAACCTCCTGTAAATGCAAGATATACTGCTTTATTCTGCATAGCTTCTGTAACATTTTCCATGCCACCTTTTCCAACAAAAGCATGTATCCCGTGTATGGCAAGTATTTCCGGTGTCATCCTTGACATGCGGGCGCTTGTAGTTGGGCCTGCGGCAACAACTTCCCATCCACTGTCTCCTTCTTTGATAAGAGGTCCGCAATGATAGATAACAGCTCCTGCAAGATCAAAAGGGAGCTTTTGTTCGTTCTTTGCCATCTCTATTATCCTGGCATGTGCTTCATCCCTTGCAGTGAATACTTTACCACTCAGGTATACAATATCACCGGCCCTGAGCTGTATTATGTCATCTTTTTTAAGGGGTACTGTGAATCTGTATTCCATCAGGCATCACCACCAAGGATCACAGATGCATGGCGGTTGGCCCAGCACTGAATGTTTACAGCAACTGGTAGGGATGCTGTATGGCAGTATGAGCTTTTAATATGCACCGATAATGCTGTTGTCCTGCCACCAAGTCCCATAGGCCCGATCCCAAGAGAGTTTATATCTTCCAGTAGACGAAGTTCTTCTTTGCTCATATCCTGGGTATCTTCAAGCAGTGCAGCTTTTGCAAGTCTTGCAGCCTTATCGAAGGATCCGCCAATTCCAACACCAACTATTATGGGTGGACAGGGTTTGCCACCTGCATTGAGAACAGTTTCAAGGACAAAGTTATGTATCCTTTCTTTTTCTGTGGGATTGAACATTTTTATTGCACTCATGTTCTCAGACCCTGCTCCTTTTGGAGCAACAGTGATTTTTATTTTACTGCCGTCAGTGAACTCATATTTTATATCAGGAATTCCTTCACCAGTGTTATCTTTGCTGTTCTGCCTCATCAGGGGGTCAACTGCATTTGGACGCAATGGTATGGAACGGGTGGCAATCCTCACACCTTCCATTATAGCTTCTTCTAGATTAAAATCAATAGTTACTCTGCGACCTATCTGAATGAAGAATATTAATATTCCCGTGTCCTGGCAAATAGGTATTTTCTTTTTGCCAGCTATATCTATGTTTTTAAGGATGGCTCCAAGTTGTTCCTTTGCAACATGGGATATCTCGTTGACCTTTGCTCTTTCAAGGGCATATATTACATCATAGGGTAACTCTGTCTCTGCATTTTCAAGGATATCAACAACAGCGGATACCACATCATTAAAATGAATTATGTCTGACAAAAAAATCACCTGTATGTGGTGCGGGAGAAGGGATTCGAACCCCCGAACGCCTGCGCGAGTAGATCTTGAGTCTACCACCTTTGGCCGCTTGGTTACTCCCGCATACTGATTGATGATACCTCTATTGCAATATCTGTTATAAATCTAACTGTTGTAGGACACATAAAGAAAACTATTATCACTTTCTATGTTATTTTCTTTTTTTGTATATTTATTAAAGACTGATAAATTCGATGGCCTTAAATAGTTGTCAATAAATAAGGTAGAATGTTGTACATAAGAAATCCTTGATTATTTTTAAAATGAACAAGGGATTGATGTGGAAAAATTATTTAGTAAGCTGGGGGGCATTACTATAAGAAGAAGCAGGTTGGATATTACCTTAGATATACTAAGGATAGCAATGAAAGGTGCAAAGAAAACACAGATAGTCTATGGAGCAAATTTGAACTCTGCTATTGCAAATAAATATATTTCTAAAATGGAAGAATATAAGCTGATAGAACAAAAAGAAGATATGTTCATAACCACCGATAAAGGTAGGGAATATAGGGAAATGGCAAAAGAACTGGAAATTCACTGAAATAATTGTATATTTATTGAAATAATTGTATATTTGGCTTTGATGGAGTTTATAAGGTTTTAATGGCTATTATATAAGTCGTTAACAACATTTCCTTATTTGTCTAATAGTGAACTATCTTCATGCATCGATTTATTTTTTGCTTATCACGAGTAGACAAAGAAGACTCCGTATTCCTGCTCACAGGACACCAAATATTCCATGGTCTCCTCATTTCTTTTATACGTAACAGAGGTTAAATGTGTAAGAAACCAAAAAGAGCATATACTTAATGTAAATATATAGTATCAATCAATTAACAAGCTCTCAGTTAAGTGGTTTCAAATGAAAAAGGACATGTATATCGAATCTATCCTAACCAGGAGCAATGCCCTTTTTTAGAGTAGTATCATGGAGGTGTAGATTCATCTACAATATACATTTGTTAATTTAGAATGATATGTATAAGCAATTAAGGATTGATACAAACGAAATCGAATTGCATTAATCAACTTAAACACTTTAGGCACTGCGGCAAGAACCTCTGGACTAACTGGCGTTGGTCAGGGAAATTAAATAGGAAACCTCTCATGTTAAGGGAGTAGTTTATTAGGCAATGTTTTATGATAGTTATAAAATTAAAAGAGGATTGTTCCTTATGGGTGAAACAGTAGCCAGCGATTCTATGAAGGAGTATTTTGAAAGGCTTGAATCAAAACTTCACAGGGCGATAGAGATTGCAAATAGCGCACGTTCAAAGGGTGGTGATCCTAAACCCCATATAGAGATACCTCTTGCAAAGGACCTTGCAGACAGGGTTGAAAATCTTATAGGTGTAAAAGGCGTTGCAGAGCAGATACGCAAGTTCGAGGAAACCATGTCCAGAGAGGAGGGGGCACTTGCAATTGGTAAAGCAGTTGCAGAAGGGGCTGTGATGGAATTTGAGTCCAAGGCAGCGGCCATTGAGGCTGCCATACGTGTATCTGTTGCAATGCTCACAGAAGGTGTGGTAGCTGCTCCAATAGAAGGTATAGACCGTGTGGATGTTGGTACGAACGATGATGGTAGTGAATTCATACGTATCTACTATGCTGGTCCTATACGCAGTGCAGGTGGAACTGCACAGGCTCTTTCTGTGCTTGTGGGTGACTATGTGCGTAGAGCACTTGGTATTGACAGATTCAAGCCTCGCAAGGAGGAAGTTGAGAGATATGTTGAGGAGATCCTTCTTTACAGACGGGTTGCAACATTGCAGTACACTCCTTCAGAAGATGAGATAAGGATGATAGTTGAGAACTGCCCTATATGCATAGACGGTGAACCAACTGAAGCTGAAGAGGTAGAAGGTTACCGGAATCTTGATAGAATAGGTACAAACAGAGTTCGTGGTGGTATGGCACTTGTACTTGCTGAAGGACTTGCCCTCAAAGCTCCGAAGGTGCAAAAACATGTCAACAAATTAAATATGGATGGATGGGAATGGCTGGAGAGGCTGATAGGTGGAACAAAAGGTAGTGAAGAGGAAGAAGACGTTTCTGCTGGTGTCAGACCAAAGGATAAATATCTGCGCGATCTTATAGCAGGAAGACCAGTTTTCTCTCACCCTATGAGGCCGGGTGGTTTTAGATTAAGATATGGCAGATCACGTAATACCTCCTTTGCAGCATCAGGTATTAGTCCTGCAAGCATGTACCTGCTGGACAGCTTTATAGTTGCAGGCACCCAGCTTAAGACCGAACGCCCCGGTAAAGCTGCCGGAATGGCACCTGTTGATAGTATAGAAGGTCCTACTGTAAGACTAATATCTGGTGATGTAATAAGGGTTGATGATGAGGAAGTTGCAAAGAAGGTGCATTCAAATGTTCAATGCATACTGGACATTGGTGAGATACTCATTAATTATGGTGATTTCCTTGAGAACAACCATCCTCTTGTGCCTTCATCCTACTGTTTTGAATGGTGGATACAGGAATTTGAAAAGAAAGTTAATGATGATGTGTACTCAAAAGAAGTACTAAAGTCTCCTCCGCAGGAGCTGGCATTGGAGCTTAGTGATAGATTTGATATCCCCCTTCATCCTGATTTCACGTATTTGTGGCACGATATAACAATAGAGGAATATACGCGGATCTCTTCCTTTATATCTCAGAAAGGTGTTCTTTCCAGTGACCATAGTAGCCTTGAAATGGCTTTTACAATGGACAGTGACTTACACATAAAAGATATTCTTGAAAGACTGCTTGTTCTGCACAGAGTAGTACAGGACAGACTCATAATTGCCCAACCACTGCCTTTGATAAGATGCCTTGGACTTGATATTGATCTTAAGAAGCATTTTGAAGATATTGCTCACACCACTACCCTGGCTGCTGTAAATGAGCTGAGTGGTATTACCGTGCGTGCGCGTGCTCCTATTAGGATTGGTGCAAGGATGGGAAGACCTGAAAAGTCCAACAGAAGGAAAATGTCACCTGCTCCACACGTACTTTTTCCCATAGGTGAATCTGCAGGTAATACGCGTAAAATGGAAGCTGCAGCAGGTTATATGGAATCCATGAACGGAAAGGTCGGACACATTAGAGTCGAAATCGGTAACAGGGTATGTCCTCTATGTGGAACTGATACTTTCAGATATCGATGCGATTGCGGTGGTTCCACTGTTCCCAAATTCTCATGTCCAAGATGTGGTATCTATATACAAAAGGAGGCATGCCCCAAATGCGGTACAAAGACAACCTGCACAAAGATGCAGAACATTGACTTTAAAACAATATATCAGGCAGCATTTGAAAGGCTTGGGGAGCGGGAAAATATTGAGGTAAAGGGTGTCAAACGCATGATGTCCGGAACAATGACACCAGAACCACTTGAAAAAGGCATTCTACGTGCAAAGCATGATCTGTTTACTTTCAAGGATGGTACTGTAAGATATGATATTTCAGATCTGCCCCTTACACATATACGGTCTGATGAGCTTGGTGTCAGTGCTGAGAAACTTAAACAGATAGGTTATACTGAGGATATATATGGGATGCCCCTTCAGACAGATGATCAGATAGTCTGTCTTAAAGTGCAGGACCTTGTTGTTTCATATGAATGTGGGGAATATCTTCTTCGTACCAGCAGATACATAGACGATTTGCTTGTCAAGTATTACAAAGAACAACCATATTACAATGCTAAAGAGCTTAATGATCTTGTGGGTTCTATGCTTATGGGACTTGCTCCCCATACCTCTGCAGGTGTGCTTGGGAGGCTTGTAGGGTTTACCAAAGCATCTGTTGGCTATGCACATCCCTTCTTCCACGCAGCAAAAAGAAGGAATTGTGATGGTGATGAAGATTGTGTAATGTTGCTTATG
>PXAV01000062.1 GCA_003565715.1 Methanosarcinaceae archaeon | reverse complement strand
TATTATTATTATTATTATTATTATTATTATTATTATTACTACTACTACTACTATTATTATTCTGTTAGTTACTGCCCTTCTATATTCTACTCTGTTCTACACAAATGTACAGAATCCTTTCCCGGTTATTTCCATTTATTTCTTTGCTTATCCATTTCATACCGGATTAAAAAGAAGATAGCAGGGTGCTGTTTTAGAGGTTAGTGTAGAGTGTGGAGAACAAATTTTTATCCTTTGACAACTCCCATGGGCAATAAACGTGCAACCTTTGTGGCAATTTTAAGGCTGTGTACCACATCAACAACTTCACTGCTTGATTTGTAAACCTCTGGCGCTTCCTCTGCTATCAGGGACGGTTGGCTTGCCCGTACTATGATGCCCCGTGAACCCAGGTCCTTCTGAACTTCTTCACCACGCAGCTCATGCTTTGCACTTTTGCGGCTCATTACCCGTCCAGAACCATGACAGGCACTTCCAAACGTCAGTTCCATTGCAGCAGGACAACCCTTAAGGACATAAGAAGCAGTCCCCATACTGCCCGGGATGATCACTGGCTGCCCTGTACTTTGATAATCCACAGGTATTTCAGGGTGACCTGCAGGAAATGCCCTTGTTGCCCCTTTCCTGTGAACGTATAGTTCTTTCTCTTCCCCATTTATGGTATGCTTCTCAAGTTTTGCTACGTTGTGGGCAACATCATATACAAGGTCCATTCCAAGGTCACCATGCTCATCTTTGAAGAAACTGTCAAAAACCTCACGGCACCAGTGCATTATCACCTGGCGGTTGACCCACGCATAATTTGCTGCACATACCATTGCACTGAAATAGTCCTGTGCTTCATCAGAATTAGCAGGAGCGCATGCCAGCTGCTTGTCAGGAAGTGGTATCTTGTATTTACGTGAGGCCTGTGAAAGCATCTGTATGTGATCTGTACATATCTGATGGCCTGCTCCGCGGGAGCCACAATGTATCATAAAGGTAACCTGCCCTTCCTTAAGCCCAAAAGCTTCAGCCGCTTTTTCATCATATACCTTATCAACGTACTGTACTTCCAGAAAATGATTGCCGCTCCCCAATGTACCAAGCTGTGGCCTGCCTCTTTTGCGTGCTTTGGTACTTACCTTGGAGGGATCTGCACCCTGCATTTTGCCATTGCTTTCACAGTGACCGATATCTCCCTCCACACCATAGCCATTCTCTACAGCCCACCTTACCCCATTGACAAAAACATCATCCAGCTCCTTGTCATTGATCCTGATCCGACTCTTTGAGCCAACACCGGATGGTATGGCCTCAAAAAGAGAATCAAGTAGTGGTGCTAGCATAGGGCGTACATCCATCTCCTTAAGATCGGTTCTAATAAGCCTGACACCACAGTTGATGTCAAAACCAACACCACCCGGACTGATAACACCTTCATTTCCATCAAAGGCAGCAACCCCACCGATCGAAAAGCCATATCCAAGATGTGCATCCGGCATTGCCATAGAATATCTTTGTATACCCGGTAACGAAGCTACATTTGCTATCTGATCGATTGTCTCTTTCTCAAGAATATCAAGGAGAGGCCTGGATACAAATATCCTTCCCGGGACATTCATTCCTGGCTTGAAGGAAACTGGCACCTCCCACACATTGTCATTTATCTGTTTAAGGATATCATAAACTGGATTCTCTTTTTCATTTGACATTATTTTACCCTCTTATCCCATCCTTCAAATATTTGCAGTTATCTTTGCTATATATTATAATCCGGATAGTATGAATATATTGATTGTACAATAACAGTCAATTCACTTGATGCGCTTTCGTAATAACAGATGTTTCATGTATCCACTGTCGCCTGTATCATCCATCCATCATCTATTCTATCTATTCTCATATCGTTATATGTTGCCGCCTTTACCTCTGTATCGAATACATGTGTTGAAAGGTCTATGGTTTCACCAAAGAGAGTGGCACTGAGAGAGGAACTCTCATCATCGATTTTCATTTCATGGACCCTGACGCTGCAAAAGACCATTTCATCTACTTCAAAGACAAAGATTATCTCAGACAGCCAGTCAAAGAGAAGACTTTCAATATCTGCTGATCGAAGTTCTATCTCCACATAATAAGTATTCTTCACAGAGGTCGTGTCAACCATGACATTGAGCATGGCAAGGGCAGCGTTCTCAAAGGCCTGGCCAAGGTTATTACCATATGCCCTGAACTTAGCATCTGCTGTATGTTCCAGATACTCGAATCCTTTGTTGTTTTCAGATGAACTTTCAGATGACATGATCTTTAATTGACGCCGGTTTAATTAAATCAGACCCTTTATGTGGAGGGTCATCAAAGTCGTTTCCATATGTAGGCTATACGCTGCAGAGCAGTAATATGACTACCTATTCCGATGATTATCATCATCCATTCAATCACCGAGAAACCATATATCGCACCCTGGTAGGCATAATACAAAAAGGATGATGCAATTATAAGGACTAATCTATCAGCTCGCCCAATAACACCACCGTAATATCTGCCAAGCTTTAATGCCTGGGCCTGTGTACCAAGATAACTTGTAAGCAGTACACCTACTATAGTCATGACCCCTATTCTCCAGTCGACATATCCTCCAAAGAAAATACCGCAGATAATAAAAACATCTGAATAACGATCTATGACATGATCAAGGAAATCACCCCTTATACTTGCACTATCAAGATAGCGGGCCATAAGACCATCCATTGCATCAAGCAGTGAGTTAATGGCAACCATAAGGCCTGCTGCAAGCACAAGGACAGGTTCAAATGCAGAGTAATAGTACATCAGGCCGGCAAGAAGTGCAAACAGAAGTGATATCATTGATACAATATTCGGAGATATGCCAGCATCAGCCGTTAACCTTACAAGTGGTTCAAGCAACTTTGATACAGTGGGTCTTAGAGTATCGAATGTCATGTGTGATGTATCTAATGAGTGTTTTTATGATTTAACGTTTTCTAGTTACAATCAGCTCTCAACCAATAATCCCTGTTTTACAATGTTTTTTACATAATTATTCCGGCACTCTTTAAATACAACGTTGATTATAAGCTTTTTTAAGCTTACAAATATCAGCAGTAGTCATTGAAACAGTAGACCAGAAGATATCATTCTTTCCTGGCAAGGTCGTACCAGTATCTTATCTTACAGGAATGCTCCACCTGTGTTGTTGTCACATAAGCCTCTTCAAGTATCTTACCTATGGCAAAGGTCCCATGGCCAAAGACGACTGCGCTTTTATGTGATGCAAGTGCTGCTGCAAGATTACAGGCAAGTTCATCTGAGCCTATCCCTCCTTTTACAACAGGTACCTCACCAAGGAAGTACTGACCTTCACTATCTGCAGGAATGATGCTTTTGCCCTCATGAAGTAATGATAAAGTGACGGAAAAAGGACAATGGGCATGTACTATTGCAAGTGCCGGTGTATTCCTGTATATAGCCCTGTGTACAATTGATTCAGAAGATGCTATCATGTCAAGTGGGCATGTACCTTCTACACTTACCTCGACCACACTATTCTCTGTGATCTCATCCAGGGAGCAGCCACTTCTTGTAATGAGCATTCTGTTGCCTATCCTGACACTTATATTACCAAAATGTGACTCTACAAGTCCGCTTTTAACAAGTTTTTTACCTATCCTGGACATTTCACGCCACATAGGACTACTCCTATACTACCATAAAATTTATCTGTCATTATGATATGTAAGGGGATGCATTCCATAAATAGATGTGGAATAGCTACTATGATGCCCCGGTGGCTTAGCCCGGCAGAGCGAGTGATTTGTAATCATTAGGTCGCGTGTTCAAATCACGCCCGGGGCTCCATTTACTCATTTCATTGTGCATAAATTAACACAGCTTACATTTTGAATGGATCAAGAAGTGAAGATATGTAGCTAGGGGTGTGTATAATTGCAGTAAAAAGGTTGCTAAAGCTGAGCAGCACGTCCCTGATGAAGAATAATCTCAAAAAAACAAATACATTGTTTTTTTTTGTTCATGGCAAACTGGAACCCTGCAGTTAACAATTTCGGACTTTTTCAAATACTTATATCTCAATCCTTGCACCTTGCAGAATCTTCCTGCACAAGACATAAAATAAAAAGTGATTCAAAAACGTCATTTGAATAAAATTATTATTCTGTATCGACATGGAATATAAATATACAAGAAACAACAGACAACTTTATATGAACTCGAGCTCACCTACCACCATGGACCCGACAAGTTCCAGGAAGAACATCAAGATCGGACTTTGTGTAGGAATAGTCCTTAAAAAAGATCAGAAAAACGGCAAAATAACCAGAGGTGTGGTAAAAAGAATATTGACAAATTCCGCATCCCATCCACATGGTATAAAAGTACAACTGGAAGATGGTAGTGTCGGAAGAGTAAAGGAAATAAACCCTAAAGCGTGAAGGGTCCCGGTTTTTGCTGTTCAATCATTTTTTGTATAACATGCAAAACTCTTGTTGCAGCTGGTGCATTTTGAACTTGACTTGTAGGTTGCCCCGAAATCACCCGGTTTCCCGGAGCTGACAGAAACACATACGATGCTCTGTCCCAGTGGTATTGTTGCAAGAACATGAGTTCCACAACCCGGGCATAACACATTTTCGATCTTCATAATAACTCCTTTTTAGCTTAGCCTGGCTAAGTCACTTTCTTAAAAAAAAGATAGCAAAAAAACTAATCATACAGACATGGGTCAAAAAAATTGAGCACATGCCTGTGTTTTATTGGAATATTCCAGAATTATACCGGAATATACTTAGTATCTGGCTGGTCTGTGTTTCTGGAAACATTCCCTGCAATATACAGGCCTGTCACCAGATGGTTTAAATGGTACTTCTGTTTCCTGTTTACAATCTGAACAAGTTGTTTTATGCATCTCTTTTGGACCACTGTTAGACCTGAATCCACCGCCGCCTCTACTGTTTCCGCCTCTGTTATTGAATCCCATATTCTTATCTCCTAAAGTTTTATCTAGTTCGCTCAGCAGAACCAAGATCAAGAATTATCGTACGGTTATTATTACCTGATGTTTACCAGATCGCTCATTACGATACGAATAACTCTAACTGTCAATCAATTATAAAAAGAAGAACGCAAAAATCGAGTAATCCTTTACAAATCGTTGAGCAATCGAACTAGATATCAATAGTATCACATAAGATATAAACCCATTCCATCATACGCTTACAAAATAAGATAAAAACACATACCACAAAAAGATAATGTTTTTTTAAAGTATATTAATAATGTGGAAATGCTCATAAAACATAAAGGATGTTCACAATTCCGTGACAATTGCAAGTAGTCGCAATGAAAAAATACCTACTATACGCCCGGTCATTATCATTTTGTTCAGTTACTTGCCACACATGGTCCATTAAAGACAACATATATTTTTTAAGGTCCTGACCCCTTATACCACCAATCCCTTCCTTCATCTGGTAACTCTCAAAGACCCAGCCATTATACTCAGACAGAAGCTTTCTTACATAAGTGGTTATAGTCTCATGTTTTTTTCTTTTGAAATTGTAACAGTAATTCTCAGGGCACGCACAATTAGCAGGACATATCTCCCCAGGTAGTGCATAAGAGAGCATTATCATCCCTTCTTGAACAGAGCTGTGAGTTACAACCTCCCGGGGTAAGCTTGATAGGACTGCATGAAAATAAGCTGCAAAATCATCATCCTTTTCATCTATGTTAAAGCGCGATATCAATGGTCTGGAACTTATCGAGCCCAGCATGTCAATGGCAATGTCAGCAACAGCATGGCTTGGTACAGCAGGAACAATGTACTCAGGTATCCCGGCCTCAAGAAGGACAGATATCTCACTTATATCCATGCAATGGAAATAAACGCGATCAGGACTTATATTTGAAGCACTGTATTCTTTAATAAGTCTTAAAAGTCCGGACCTGTCAATGATAGTAGAGCTATGTGAGGCTTCAGAATTCCTATCAATGTCCAAAATTACCACAAAAGGAAGCGAATTAGCCTTTGCATACCTGGCAAAATCAGCTCCTAGTCTTCCACCGCCAAGTACCATGTAATAACCACCTATCACAGACAGGGAGGAAAAGTGATCGATGCCTTCCCAACGGTGGGTAATGATAGCACTGTTCATCTCACTTTTATCTTCACTTTTATCCTCACTGTTCATCTCACTTATCCTCATATAGGAATTGACTGACAGATATATAAGCGGACCTGTAAGTAAAAACCTGCATCATTTAAATGCTGATATAACATCCATATTAAACGATGGGAACAGGTTTTAAGATGGCCACTGATAAAAAAACCGCTTAGATAACCATTTAAGGAATCACTATATTTACTAAACTATAACTTTTATATGGATGATATGATGAGGGAATTTATCGACCAGCTTAAGACTAGCGGAAAACTTATTGAGATCACAGATCCTGTGTCAAAGGTGTTCGAAGCACCCCGCATTGCAAAAAGAGCAACTTCACCGGTGCTTTTCCATAATGTGGAAGGGTCCAGGGCAATCATGAACTTGCTAGGTTCCCGGGATGAGCTTGCTGCAATGTTTGGTGTGGATAAGGACAGGATAATCAAGAGGCTCTCGGAGATCTCACCAGATGGGGAAGTGCTTATTGTCAAAGATTCCCCTACCATGGAGGTCATTGAGGATGATGTGGACCTTACAAAGCTGCCCATAATGACACATTTTGAGAAGGATGCCGGACCCTATATCACTGCCGGGGTTGTTGTCACAGAATATGATGGTGTGATGAATGCTGCTATCCACAGGCTCCTGCTTGTTGACAGAACAAGACTTGCTGCACGTCTGGTAGCCCCAAGGCACAGTTATGTCATGCATAAAAAAGCATCCATGAAAGGGGAAAAGCTTCCTATTGCCATTGTTATTGGTGCAGACCCTGCTGTGACCTATGCCTCCACCACCCGCGTACCTGCGGGAAAGGAATTCAATTATGCTGCAGCCCTTTGCAAAAGACCAATAGAGCTGTTCGAATGTTCCAATGGGATCAAGGTACCACATGCAGAAATTGTCCTGGAGGGTTATATAGACCCTGTGGATAGGGTTGATGAGGGACCATTTGTAGACATTACAGGTACCTATGACCTTGTGAGGAAGGAGCCTGTGATACACATAACAAGGCTTATGCACCGCAAAGACCCCATATACCATGGTATACTCCCTGCAGGACCGGAACACCTTCTGATGATGGGAGTGCCATATGAACCCAGGATATTCAATGCTGTGAGCGAAGTAACTACTGTGAAGAATGTTGTGCTCACCGAAGGCGGATGCTGTTATCTGCATGCAGTGGTGCAGATAGATAAACAGACAGAAGGTGATGGTAAGAATGCAATAATGGCAGCATTTGCAAGTCATACCAGCCTTAAACATGTGGTTGTTGTCGATGAGGATATTGATATTTTCGACCCTACAGATGTTGAGTTTGCCATTGCAACCAGAGTTAAGGGTGACATCGATATTATGGTCGTACCAAACGTCAGGGGAAGTTCACTGGACCCCAGGGGTGCTTCTGACGGGACCACTACAAAAGTGGGCATAGATGCAACAAAAGTGCTCAAAGAAGCTGAGAAATTCGAGCGTGCAAAGATGCCACAATGATATGAATTCAAATATTATGTAAAAAGGCGGAACCAGGATGTATCTGACAAACGATGAGGAAAAGATGCTTGCAGGCGAGTACGGCCACAGCCTGCAAAAGGCCACGGAGATACTAGTGGCACTTGGAGATATCTACGGGGCAGAAAGGCTCATACCTGTAAAGAGCGCCCAGATCGCCGGAGTTTCATATAAGACCATAGGTGATGCCGGACTTGAATGGATCTTGGATCTTAAAGGACATGTGAAGGTACCATCTATACTGAACCCTGCCGGGATGGACATAGAAAGATGGAAAGATATGGGAATTGAACCTTCTTTTGCAAATAAGCAACAAAAGATCATAGAGGCTTATGCAAGGCTTGGCATAAGGACAAAGTGTACTTGCACACCTTACTATCTTGAGGGTTTTAATGTAGGTTTTGGGGACCATATTGCATGGAGTGAGTCTTCAGCTGTCTCCTATGCAAACTCTGTGATCGGCGCAAGGACAAACAGGGAAGGCGGGCCTTCTGCACTCTCTGCAGCACTTGTAGGCAAAACCGCAAATTATGGATACCATCTTGACAGGATGAGAGAACCTGTTATAGCTGTTAAGGTCGATTGCAGGTTATCAGGTTCTGATTACGGAGCACTTGGATATGTTGTTGGAAAAGATATAGGGAACAGAGTACCCATATTCTATATGCAGGATAAGCCCACAAATGATGAGATGAAATCCCTTGGAGCGGCAATGGCTGCCTCAGGAGCTGTAGCCCTTTATCATATAGAAGGAGTAACACCTGAGGCAAAAGCAAATGATTTTGCAATGCCTTGTGAAGTGATCACCGTTGAAAGGAAGCAAATTGATGAGGTATACCAAGCAAGTACACACGTGCGGTCTGCTGATATAATAACCGTTGGATGTCCACACTGTTCTCCAGAGGAGCTTGAAGAGATCGCCCTTCTTGTTAGTGGAAAAAAACTTAAGAAGGAAATGTGGGTTTGTACTGCAAGGGAAGTGGCACAAAGATACCCGGAACTTGTTGAGAGAATTGAGAAAAGTGGGGCGAAGATAGTATGTGATACCTGTATGGTAGTATCACCTGCCACAAACAGGTATAGCTCCATGACCGTAAACTCCGGAAAGGCCCTTGCCTATGTTCCAAGTATGTGCAAGGTAGCTGCAAAATATGCAAGTATTGAAGATTGTGTAATAGAAGCAGGTGTTATCGATGAGGATTGAATGCAGGACCATTGCAAGGGGAATTGCCAGTGGGGAGGTACTTCTCACCCATGAACCAATCTCTTTTCTGGGTAATGTGGACCCTCAAACAGGCATTATTGTAGAGCCGAAGCATGAGCTATATGGCCAGTCGATCAGTGGGAAGATACTTGTGTTCCCTTCTGGAAAAGGATCAACTGTGGGGTCATATGTGATCTACCAGCTCTTCAAGAACAATGTCGCACCTGCAGCAATGATAAATATTGAGTCAGAGCCCATTGTAGCTGTTGGGGCAATAATATCAGAAATACCGCTTGTTGATAAAATGGAAAAGGACCCTTTTGATCTATTGAACAATGGTGACATTATAACTGTTGATAGCACCGGTTCCTTTGTAGAGATAGACAATGGATCAAAAAGAGACTAAATGCAGAGTATAGAGGCAGGGCAATGGATATCTGTTTTCGCTGGAACAGGAAGAACACATACAGCATTGCTGCTCTTGTCCCCCTTATACCAGAAGGGCGAAGGGTTAAGCAACCCTGTGACGGGATAATGATATACAGTTTTGCTACCCGCCAGGCAGAAGCTGTGTTCAGGGAGGTGGAAAATGCAGGTACCGACTCTGTGTTCATAGCAGGGGGGCCACATCCCTCAGGAGCTACCGAACAAACACTTGAATATTTTGATTATGTGGTCTTAGGCGAGGGAGAAGAGACACTTCCTGAACTAATTGCCACGGTAGCTTCTGGTAAAGACGTTTCAGGAGTAAATGGAATAGCGTATAAGGATAGCAGAGGTAATATAGTTCATACAGATGTAAGGGACCCTGTTGATCTGAACATGTATCCATGTTTTGACCCAGATATTGTCATGGCTCCTCTGGAGATCAGCCGTGGTTGCCCATTCAGATGTAAATATTGCCAGACACCCCGCCTCTTTGGGAACACGATGAGACATCGAAGTATCGATTCCATTAAAAGGTTCTCTAAATATTACAAGGATATAAGGTTCACCTCATCAAATGCACTGGCATACGGAAGCGATGGAATACATCCAAGGTATGATAAGGTTGAAAAGCTCCTCCGTGAACTTTATGAATGCGGGGACAGGAACATCTTCTTTGGTACCTTCCCATCAGAGGTAAGGCCGGAATTTGTAAGCACGGAAGGTTTAGAACTTATCACAAAATACTGCAGCAATGATAAATTGAGCCTTGGGGCACAATCCGGAAGTGAAAGGATCCTGAAGGAAATACACCGTGGACATACAGTCGATGATATTACAAATGGCATTGAAGTTTGTTTTGAGCATGGCATAACCCCTGTTGTTGATTTTATGGTAGGTTTCCCTGGCGAGACTGCACATGATCAGGATATGAGCCTTGGCCTTATAAAGTGGATATGCAAGAAAGGTGGCCACATTCACTCCCACTATATGACACCTCTTCCCGGTACCCCCTATGAGAATTGCATCCCATCACCGGTAAGCGACCGTTACAGAAGGACAATGGGCAAGATGGCACTTCGGGGAAAAGTAACGGGGTGCTGGGAGTAGATACAAATGGAATTTGTTCATTCCAGCCCTTTATAGATATCCTGAAAGAGATATAGTGAAAATGCCACAATAAAAGCAAAGCTGCAAGAGATAGCAAATACCACCTGGATATTGCTGTTAAGAAGTACAAATGCAAGAACAAGCGGCGATGCGGTCTGTCCTGCATATTTCATTATGTTGAACACCGATACTATGCTCGCCATCATTCCAGATGGGGCCACCTGGGTTATCAATGTATTCAGTTGTGGCTGCACAATTCCAAAGCCAGCCCCAAAAGCAAATATAAGGACCAATACCAGGGATAATGAACCCGCAAACATAAAACCTCCAAGAGAAGCACCGATTATAATGAACCCTGCTATCAGAAGTCTTTGCTTGCCATATCGTGCTGACATATATCTGGCACGTGATGCGATGATTGCCATGGCCATACCTTCAATACCAAGTGCAAGACCTGCCTGAGCTACAGTGAATCCAAAATCTTCCTTAAGGATGAAAGGAACATAGATCACCATTGCATATAGAAGGAAAAAGATCGCAAAGCTTAGCAGAATTGTAAGAAGGACTTGAAATTGTGCAAGAACTTTTAGAATAGTTTGCTTATTTGGGTCAAAAGAGAGTTTATTGTTGGTCTCCGGAAGAAAAAATGCGGCTATCACTGCAAAAGGTATCGAAAGTCCGTAGAATAGGAAAGGTACGTTCCATCCATATGTTGCAAGGAAACCACCAATCAGTGGGGCACTAACTGCACCAATACCGGTAGTCATGCTCATCTTCCCCATTGCATTTACCCTTTCAAGACCTGTGTACAGCTCGCCAACCATTGTCATCACGATTGGCATCATACCTGCAATACCTATACCCTGTACAAACCTAAGGGCAAGCAAAGTAGGCATATCCGTAGAAAAATAGCATGCTAGACCAGCCATTCCGTTTATGAGCAAAGAAGGGACAAGTATCTTCTTGCGTCCCACACGATCTGCGATAGAGCTCACAAATATCATAAAGAGTGCTGTAGAGAACGTATACATCCCAAGTACAAGACCTACTGCCTCACGCGAGGTATTGAGTGGTTCTACCATAAAGGGTAGCACCGGTCCAAGCAGGGCCCCTGCTGACATTGCAAGGAAAGCTATCAGGCAGATAATTGGAAGGATTGTTTTTTCTTTTATATCAGCAAGTATCATTGTTTACGAGTTCACACTTCAGTAGTCCATTTTTAAATACAAGACAAATTAGTTGAAATATTACCTTAGCAACTAATGTTTACTTATTCTGTATTCAAGGAGTTTGCCATTGAAAAATACAAATACCGTTATTTCTCCACCTTTAAAGAATTTTCTCATTTCACGATCATATACACCCTGGACATGTCTGAGACCCCTGTTTTTAAAATGTTGAGTTACAATTTTAAAGAAAGTAACAAGTTGAGTCAGATATGCTGTTTCATAGGTTTTTATCTGAGTGGCTATTTGTGCAGCCTCCTGTTCATCTATATCTGAATGGTAGCAGCCATGCTGATTCAGACCGGATATCTGCCTCCATTGGATGTTACCATCCTCATCAGCTTCCCTGTGCAGCATATAAGGGTAGATGCGGCATATATCCGGACGCTTTTCATAAATGGTGCATCTGTCATCCTTAAGGAAAACACAGGATCCGTCACTTTGCACCTTTAGTGCATAACCTGAAACATAGAAATGCCCGTGTTGGTCACAAAGCTCATAATATGGCGCAGGTTCCAGCATCTCAGGGTAGTTATTCATCATTTTGTTTGCATCAGCGTTCAGCAGGAATACGTGATCATTGAACTTGCGGGTACAACACATTGCACACAGGTCACATTTAAAACCAACCTCTTTTATAATAGAGACCAGATCTTCGATCGGATAGTTATGTACTCCTTCCAGCTCCTGTGCTGTCTTCTTAAGTTGTTTTTCAATTGCAGATATAAACTTTATCAACCCCTAATTTAATATCCTGAATATTCCCTGATTTCTAAAAGCAATTTTGGTCAGGTTCCCGCAAAGTTTAATAATGAGCATCACGTCTAAAAGTAAACTCAAGGACCAGAACAGCATATACAGGTCCAGGTTAAAAAGTTGAACCTATGGTGACTGATCTAAAGTTAATCGGACCCAAGTTCAGTATTAAATATAATAATAATAATAGTAATATTAATAATAGTAATAGTAAAATACTAATATACAAGAGGAATCATTATGGGTAAAACAGGCAGCATTGAATGGGTAAAGATCAAAGGACGTAAAGGAAGGACGATCAAAGTACAGAAGAGCAAGGCATTGAAAGCACACCCAGGGCCTGCACAGAGATATACATCTTCTGGTGCAAAGAGAAGATTCCTTCGCAGATCCTCTAAGGCGATTGTAAGGTAAGCTCAGCTTTTACATTTTACTTATCATAACACGATCATTTGATCTTGTGTTTTTACTTTTATTATATGTTTCATAGTGCTACAATTAAGCCAGGAAATTCTCACAGTTTTTTCAGATTTTTGTGGGCATAGCCGATACGCTTATATAGAAGTACAATCATTAAAAAACGACTTGAATACAAATGTCATTTTAATTTCATAACATAGGAGGATAGATAACAATGGCAGGACAGATGGCTGGACAGCCAATTTTTATATTAAGAGAAGGAAGTCAAAGAACAAGAGGCAGAGAAGCACAGAGCAATAACATCATGGCTGCAAAAGCTGTGGCTGAAGCTGTAAGGACAACACTTGGACCAAAAGGAATGGACAAGATGCTTGTTGACAGCCTTGGTGATGTGGTTATCACAAATGACGGTGCCACCATCCTCAAAGAGATGGACATCGAGCACCCTGCAGCAAAGATGATCGTGGAAGTATCCAAAACCCAGGATGATGAAGTGGGAGATGGAACAACCACAGCTGCAGTTATTGCCGGCGAGCTTCTTAAAAAAGCAGAAGAGCTCATAGAGCAGGATGTACACCCAACGATAATAGCTTCCGGCTACAGGATGGCTTCTGCAAAGGCAGGAGAGATAATCAAGGAACTTGCAAGATCTGTAACCAGAGATAACAGGGATGTACTGCTTAACATCTCAGGTACAGCAATGACAGGCAAGGGTGCTGAAGCAACAAAAGAGATTCTTGCAAACATCACAGTTGATGCTATAATAAGCATTGCAGAGGAGGATAACTCCAACAAGGTCGATATGGAGAACATAAAGATCGAGAAGAAAGTTGGTGCCCGTATTGAGGACTCAGAACTTATCAAAGGCATGATAATCGATAAAGAGCGTGTGCACACCAACATGCCAAAGAAAGTGCAGAATGCAAAGATAGCACTCCTGAACTCAGCTATCGAGCTTAAAGACACAGAGGTCGATGCAGAGATATCCATCACTTCCCCTGAGCAACTACAGTCATTCCTTGATCAGGAAGAAAAGATGATAAAAGACATTGTTGAAAGGGTAGCAAAGAGTGGGGCAAACGTCGTTTTCTGCCAAAAAGGAATCGATGACATGGCACAGCACTATCTTGCAAAGGCAGGCATCTTTGCTGTCAGGCGTGTCAAGAAGAGCGACATGCAGAAACTTGCAAGGGCAACAAGCGGAAAGCTGGTAACAAACATAGATGAGATCACTGATGCTGACCTTGGAAGAGCTGAGGTGGTAGAAGAGAAGAAGATAGGTGGCGACCCAATGACCTTTGTCACCGGCTGCGAGAACCCCAAGGCAGTTTCTATCCTGCTTCGCGGAGGAACCGAGCATGTTATCGATAACATCGAAAGGGCACTGAACGATTCCCTCAGAGTCGTTGGTGTTGCCATCGAAGATCAGAAACTTGTGGCTGGCGGAGGATCCCCGGAGGTAGAGGTTGCAATGAAACTCCAGGACTATGCAGGAACCCTCAGCGGCAGGGAACAGCTTGCTGTAAAGGCATTTGCTGAAGCACTGGAGGTCATTCCAAGAACACTTGCGGAAAATGCAGGTCTTGACCCAATAGACATGCTCATGGAGCTGCGCTCACACCACGAAAAGGGAGAGAATACAGCTGGCCTTAACGTCTATGAAGGAAAAGTAATAGACATGTGGGAAGCAGGTGTTGTTGAGCCTCTGAGAGTTAAGACCCAGGCCATCAATGCAGCTGCTGAATCAGCAGTCATGATCCTCAGGATAGATGATATCATCGCATCCAAACAGGGACCAGCAGGTCCTTCTGCAGATGAGATGATGCCAGGCGGCATGCCCCCGGGAATGGGCGGCATGGATATGTAAGATCCAAGCGTCATCAAATAAGACCATTTGCGCAGATTGATCCTGCGCAAACTTTTTTTAAACTAAACATATAAGCTTTTTGTGCATTGTTCTTGAATTTTTTTTCTTATGTTTGCTGTTTCATGAAGTATGAATACTAAAATAATATGAATACTGTC
>PXAV01000007.1 GCA_003565715.1 Methanosarcinaceae archaeon | reverse complement strand
TCTTTAAATATAATTTAGTATTAGATGTAATTTTTTTATATGTGATTTATTATCAGATGTGGCTGTAAATTCAGTTGAATCCGGATAAATCTGAATATCCTGGTTACCCGAACAACTCAACGAACTTTCTTACATCTCTCTCTTTTAAGTAGCATCCCATATGCCTTATTCCAAAGCGGCATTTTCCTGAAAAGTTATAGATACACTTTTTACTAGTGCACTTTTCTCCCTGGTTCTTTGCGATCATTTCTATACCACACTGAGCAATAAGCACCCATCTTTTGATCATTAGATGTTTTATATCATCCATCCAACTTACAAGCTACTTGATCACTCAAACAGCATAATGGTATCCAACCTTGCAGTGTTCTTATTTGTCCAGTACCCACACACATTACAAACCTGTAGATCCTCAATGTCATTGTTGTCTAATCTGCTTTGACATTCAGGACATGATCTCAACAATCCTATATCCATACCCCCATTTGAATATCTGCTTGATGCACAACGGGAAAGAAAGAAGGATAAACCCCTACCCTCTTTCTTTGTTAACCGCTTTAAAGCCTTGTGATGACTTCATGCTTTTTGTCACCATTTAAAGGATCAGTTACTTCCACCAATTTAACGTCTTTGATGGCTGACCTTTTAAGCTTGCACCCATTTTATATCAAGTTATTTTACTTTATCAATCACCAATATTCATATTGGTCAAATTTTACTTATAACCAATGGAACTTAGATGCATATTACATATACTTAGATTTATAGCTATGCATCTAAAATATAATACGTTATCAAAAATTATATTCGCGTTATAATTTCAAATGACAGAGGAGAAATCATCGGATCTCTGCACACGACTTTAGTAGTACTAATAGTGTATGAAAAAATCATTAAAATCAATAGATCTTAAGTTTGATATGACCAAAATTACAGAAATGCTTATCAGTAGTTTGTAAGCAAAAACAAATATGATATTTTAAAAAATAATATAAGAAGCATCTATTGATACTTCTGTTACAATAGTTTTTATTTTAATTATTCTTCAACTTCACCAAATGCGAATTTTCTCATGACCTTGGTAACTTTTACAGTTACTTCATCACCTACAGAAGTTCCTGGTACAAAGATGACAAAACCGCTAACTCTTGCGATTCCGTCTCCTTCTCTTGCAATATCCTCGATTGTTACTTCGTATGTCTTACCCACATCTATTGGTGCGGTTGATTCTTCTCTGTTGAACATATCTAATTCACGTCCTTTTTTATTTAAGCCCAAAATTTCTGAATTAGCTGAAAACATAATGCAAAATAGAAGTCTACAGTTTAAGTAATGCTATCTAATGCCTATACGTTTAGCAAAATCGTCATATTTTAAAGCACTCTCTCTTCGTGCTGCTACTATATAAGCATTATGCCGAGATGAGAAATGGTGCTAATTAGAGGAAAAAATAATATTTGCTCTTAAATATATCACATATGTCACAAAAAAATAATCAACAATATATACTATTACCATCATAATGATGATATATTTTTAGATAGATATATTAATATAGTAGAAAAAAATACTATATTTTGTCAACAAACATACTAAAAACGTAGATTAAAAATGTAGTATGTGCAGGGATTTGTTTCATTGATGCATGATCCTGAAAAAATGCCCTTTTGTCAAGGGCACTTTAACAAGCGCACTCTAACATAAATGGAGTATGAGCGGGGATTATGTTTGTTGACGGGGTTATTGTCTGAAGAAGGGCATCATCCCTTCATTTTTTATTTTAAACATTGTGAACGTTTCGTTTGCTTTTTATAAAAAATGATCAGATGACAATTCAAAAACAATCGTCCAGTCCCTTACGTCCAAAAATATAATTGGCAACCCTTATGGCATCCCTGTCTCCTGTTTCTTTTCCGCTGTCATCACTTAGTTTGACAACCGGGATGTCATCTATGCTGTGAAGTTTTATTACCATGTTCAGAGGCGGACTGTCACTGAAAAAATCATGGTTGTTAGTTATACTGGTACCTATGCCGAATATACATTTAATACGTCCCTGACATTGTTCCTTTATCCTTATGGCATTTGCAGAAGATAAGGAATCGCTAAAGACTATCACTTTTGTAAGGGGATCGATACCCATATTCTCATAGTGTTGTATGACCCTGTCAGCAAATTTAATAGGGTCCCCGCTATCATGGCGTACACCGTCGTAGATTTTTGAAAGTTTAAGATCAAAGCTGCTGAAGAAGGGCTCAGAACCAAATGTGTCTGAAAGTGCAATTCCAAGATTGCCTTTATATACACTTACCCAGTTTTCCAGCGCAAAAAGGTTTGCATTGCGAAGGCCTACAAGTGCGGAGTTTCCCATGATCCATTCGTGACCAATGGTACCTGTTGGTTTGACTCCATATTTTTTGGCAAGATATACATTACTTGTCCCAGCAAATGTTGCACAGTTCTGCAAGACACTGACAGCCATTTCCTGGATATTGAAACTGCGCCTACGTCGTGTTCCAAATTCAGAGAACATGCAGTTGCTATTTTGAAGTTCTTCACACATACTGGACATTAGTTTGCCATATTCGCTGAGATAAGAGTTATATTCATAGTTTGCCCTGGTGTATTTTCTCATCCATTCGTTCTCTATTATGGTAAAGTAAAGTTCAGAGATGGTCGCCATAAGGACTATCTCCCACAGAATGCTGCTATGCCAGGGACCTTTTATCGTAAGATCAAGATCCATGTCTTTGGTGAGCTTTACATCTACTTCACCTGGGTCAAAACGATAGTTTCTGAGGTATTCAATATAGCTGGGTTTAAAATAAGGACACTCTTTCCTGAGCCATACATATTCGTCCTCTGTTAGGGTAATTTTGCTTATGTCCTCGTCAATTATCCTTCTGAGCTCGTCCACAAAGGCCTGGGTGAAACTTTGTTTTCCCCGGTTGGTAAAACGATACTCTGCACTGGCAAGAGGAAATAGTTCAAGCACTGCCATCTGCATAGTTAGTTTGTAAAGGTCATTGTCAAGTATCGAGCGGATCAAATTCTTACATCCCTTATTTTAATACAAGTACTAGCTAAGTTAAGCTAGCCTAAGCCCTGTAACTTCTATCCATAACTTCTATTATCTATATATCATGCTTGCTTACTTTTTTTGTTTCACACCTGCTTTTTTTGATCAGCACTCGTGAAGTTCAGTGTGTATTCTCAAGATATCCCCAGCAGTTGACTCCCCCATCCTTTCTGCTAAAAGCTCAAGGAAAAGGGCCATATAATGAGGTTGCACACAACCCAGGCTTTCTTCTCCGGTCCTTATAAGTGAAAGAAGGTATTCAAGTTCATCATCGCTAAGTACTGAGATACGAGCCCTGAAATCCTCTTCATTTTTTGCATAATGATTTGAAAGTGGTGGGAGTATGGATCTGTAGGGTGCCCTGGAGCCTGCACATTCAAGTCCTGCGCATTCAGGAGCAACCTTTTTAAGCACTTCTATGTCCTTTAATGAAAGTTCTCTTGCCATTTGATCACCTGATAGATATAATATCTGCAACATTGTTTATGTGATATACTCAACTTATAGTACGCCCCTGAAATAATGTCCGCTATCATATTCCTCATTTACTGAGAACTTTGACCTTATTTGCTTTCCATCCAGAGCTTTTCTGAAATTACGTGTTATATCCTTCACATCCGATTTTCCATAAGGGGAAAGGTCAAGTCTTAGCACATCGACACCAAGACTACAAAGTCTGTTTATATCATCGATCATGTTCAGTACAGTTGAATTATATATTAGCGTATATCCATTATCGCTTTTTACTGGAAAAGAGCCTTTTGTCTTGTCCACCAGAAGTACTTCACTATCATCCCTGACAATATCTTTACTGACCAGTGGTCCTAAAAGATCGTTCTTTGTAATTAACAAAAGCTCACGTCCAAAAGCCATAACCTCTGTTGTTATATCAGTATCTGTAGCTTCACAAAGCTCCTGCAGCTCATCCAGGTTCAGTTCTTCTGATAAGGTCACTCTGCAGGCCCCCGATTTTCTGAATGCTTCTACTGTCCATGAGTTGAATATATTGAATTCCTTCTGTGCAACATAGCTGACACCCAGCTCATTTGCCAGTCCGATACTTCCAAAACAAGAGCATGCAAGTTTAAATCCCGAATCTGCAACCTTTTGCATCATCTCTTTTAGTGCAGGCATCTCTTCTTCCTGGCATATCTTTGGTGTTATCAGCACAAGCTCTACATTCTTCTTCTTCAGGCCGTTTGTCCTTAGGATATTGTCTTCACTTATCATCTCATCGAAAAGGGTAATAGGCGCATAGATTATATCCGCTCCGGCTTTTGAGCATGTGAACACATGGTCTATTCGGGATACCTCAACGCTTAATAGTATCTTATGTGGATAGGATTCTGTTTTTTCTTTACTGGAGCCTTTTGTAAGTGTGGGGCAAGGTCTGTTCCTGTTCTGCACAGGTATACGGGACCTGGAAAGTTTTTCCACTGCCTGTCTGCGTGTACCTGTGAGCACTCCAAGGGGAATGAATACATTATCGTCTATATCCATTATTATTTCTTCTGCATGGAATGTGGTATCTCCAAGCTTTCCCAGGGCGATCTCAATTTGCTCTCTTTTCATTGGTGAGCTCTTTGCTTCTTCAACTACGTAATCACTAATCACCCTGGACTGGTGGTACTTGCTGTGTACACATACGCTTAAATTCTCCCCCATCCGTGCATATAGAATTATTCTAAGGCCGGTTGTCATCAATTCCATGTGCTGCAGGCTTTCAAGCAACCTGGGGTCCGTGGAAACATAGACCTCATCATGCCGGCGGACCGATCGACTTGTCCTTGGGCTTATACACAGGGTTGCTTTCTCGCCTCTGGAGGCTTTTTTAACATGCTCCCCATTAAGCAGGATACCATCGACACGACAGCCTATGGTCCTTAGCCGTGTGCTTATGCTGATACCATCGTTTACCTTTATTTCCTCTTGCGGAACAATGGTCAGTCTTCCCTCTTCCTTAAAAATGCTTATTTCAGCAACTTTTCCCAGATATGCTCCGTAATTGGCACTGTACTTACGCTGTGTCACATCTTTCTCACCGAGTACAAATCCCCTGGTAAATCCCCTGTAGAAAAGTTTTGAGAGAACTGTCTTCATCTCATCCATCTCTTTTGGGCCGGGAATCTTGTCATTGAGGCATATACTGTCAACCACACGCTTGTACATCAATGCACTTGCAGTCACATATTCAGGCCTTTTCATACGGCCTTCGATCTTAAGGCTTTTAACCCCTGTTTTTATGATATCCTCAAGACCTGATAGGGTACACAGTTCTGCACAACTTATGGGATACATACCCACTTCACTGCTATCAATAATCTGTCCGTTAACAGAAAGTCTGTAGGGTCTCCTGCATGGCTGAAAACATGCACCTCGATTAGCGCTTCGCTCTGTGATAGCAGTGCTGAACAGGCACCTACCGGAGAAAGAATAGCAAAGTGCACCATGAACAAAAAGCTCGATTTCAATTGAAGTGCAGTCAACTATCCTTTTTATCTGATCTGTTGTGATCTCCCTTGATAGTATAACCCTTGATGCACCTGCATCAGCCATAAATTCAACACCTTTTAAATCATGTATGGTCATCTGTGTGCTGGCATGCAGTGGAAGGTCACAAAAATGTTCTTTGAGTAAAAAGAAGAGACCAAGGTCTTGAAGTATAACAGCATCTATTTTGTATGAGTATGCCTTATGCACAATATCAATGGCATCCTGCATCTCACTTTGTTTTAGAGGTATATTAAGTGCAAGGAAAACACGCATACCATATGAATGTGCAAATTCTATGTTCTCCCTCAGCTCCTCTATGGTGAAATTGCTTGCTCCCTGGCGGGCATTGAATTTTCCAACGCCCAGGTAAACTGCATCAGCTCCACCTTTTATAGCAGCTCTTAAGGCTTCCGTATCACCGGCAGGCGCCAGAATCTCAGGCGGTGTGCAGTAATGAGCTTTTTTTTTATTATGCATGAAGATCAGTAAATATCATTTAGCTAACAGTACAATGGCGGGTTCAATTAACTTCTGTATCAGGCAGTAGCTCTATGCTCGTTCCTTTTCCTATCAGAAGGTTATAGGAGTCGTTTGTTTCATTGTACCTGACAAGTACATTATATATCTTAATTATGCTTCCATAAACAGTCCTGATAATCACTTCGTTATCTTCATTGATGTTATGGGAAGGTAGTACGGCGTAGACCGCTTTTTTGGAAGTGCCATCACATATCCTGTAGAGTTTGTACTTCTCATCACCAATGTCCTCTGACATAACCGCACCTATAACATTTATCCGCTTTTTGTTATGTGTATCTATCTTTGACATGCGAGCAAATCTGGCTTTAGGTGGGACGGTGACATCCTGTTTTGCAAGGGTGTCTTTGCGATGTATGGCATATGAGTATTTGATATCCGTGTTCATGTAGCGATATGGCTCATCACATTCTGCCAGTTTCTGCATAAGACGCGTTGGTCTTATGTCCTTTTTATGCTCAAAGCTCCAGCAAACTTCAAGTGAGCATTCAGCTGACCAGATAAAAGAACATGGGCTATATATTCTGACCCCCATCTTTTTCAGCAGGATACTGAGCCTGCGTAATTCTGTGGAGTTGCTCTTATCAGCAGGCTCTATTATTATGATGTTGCCATCATCAGAGAGCTTGTTTGCCATCTTACTGACAAGTTCGGCTTTCTGTTGGATATCAAGTTCCTTTAGTTCATTCAACACGTTGGAAAAGACCATAAGGTCAATACTATCAGGCAGCTTCTCAATATCAATTCCGGTAATGTCCTCTTTTATTGGTTCATGTACCATAACATTTGATTTGACCGCAGCATACTGAGGGACAAGGTAGTTGTAAGCCTCGATGTTCTCCTCAAAGAGTTCTATGGCATTGATCTCTGCATTATGACCATCAAGGCGGTTGTACATATCCGTTACAGCCAGTGGGATCGTCCCGGGGCCGCTTCCCACATCAAGTATCTTCATCCGTGTCTTTAGAAGGCCATTCTTTGCCATGTCATATAGAAGATACTGGAACTGTATGAAATATACAGGCAATTGATATGCCATATAGGCAAGTATACTGTAACCTTTCTCATAGCTTATATTCCTGGAATCGCCCTCTTTCCAGTAGACAGTTTTCTGGGTACGGATAGCTTTACGTATTTTCTCCATTACAACAGGGTCGTCCCAGTCCTTGCTTGTCTTTTTTTCTATATATTGCTCAATAAAGCGCTCCAGTTTCCTTGAGACACCGGCAGAGTTGAAAAAGACCTCGTTCTTTTTTATCTCCTCCTCTGACAGTTCCAGTTTTCTGCAGGGCTGGCCCCGGATCACCCTATAATCATCTCCTTGTGTAAACAAATTGCATCCAAGATCAAAAAGATGGGGCTTCAGGGTCTTGTGTATCTTTTCAACAGAGCTGTCTTCCTTAAGATAATCACGCAGCTCAGATAGCATAAACTCGGACCTCATTCTTGATACATATTTGAATGTGGATATTATCTCCCTGTCTGACATTAACTTTCCATACCCCTTACCTAATGATAAATATAACTGATTTTAAATGAGTTTAACTTTTTTTAAAGAAATCAATAACATTCTAAATAAGTTTTATTACATTTTAAAGAATTCAATAACATTTTAATTAATTTAAACATATTTTAATTGATCATAGCAGATACAAATCATTATTGTTGCTACATCACAGAGCGTTTAATGTAAATAGAATGATATTATAATCAATTTAAGTTGTTTTAAAACAACCTGGTTTGACTCTATTCTAAGTGGATGTGCATTCTCTAACGGACATATCCACAACAAGGATGGTGTGTGTCTGCAGGGAAGCTGTGGAATACGAAATATACAATTTGAGCTGAAGTATGGAATCTGTAACAATGAAAGCCAAAACCATGGAATATGAATCAATATATGGAGCTTGTGGTATGAGACATGAGACACCCTTTATCAACGACATAATAACAAAAGCAAGGCAATCCCTTCATGAATTTGACAGCATTGGCGCAGAATCAGCTGTCAGGGAAGCATTCAATGCAGGCATAGACCCTGTCGAACTGATAGAGTCGGGATTTGTTGAAGGAATGAAAGATATGGGTGATCTTTATGAAGTGGGCGAGATAAACTTATTGCATATACTTGTAGCTTCAAGGATAATGGAAGAATGTATTTCTATGATCGAGTCCTGTGCAAAAGAAAATGATATGGACCTCAGGTTCTTTGGTAATATTGCAACGCATACACAATGCTAGAAAAAGTTCATAAGGGGTGTAGCAGAAGACCACTGTTTTAGAACCCCTTTCAAAGTTAACATTTAATATGATTTTTGTTTCTTTTCAATATAAAAGGTTGAAGAATGCGTCAAATCCCAACTATGTCTGTAATTTGTATACAATGCATAATTTATCTACTACGATAAAACCTTCTATCTAATAGTAGTTGCAGATGCTTCCGATGCAGACCCCCATAGACCAAAATGGGGTCATAGGCTTAGATATGTGTCTGGTACATATGATCATAAACCTGTTAAGGACCATAGAGTAGCAATCCATTCTGTTCATATGGAGGGAGTTGACAACAAAAACCAATAACTGCGAATCAATTTGAAGTTTAGCCAATTCTTTAATATGTGCAGGTGCTTGTATAATGTACTATAATGTTAAACATAAAGGAGAATGAGCAAATTGTCACAGGAGAATAACAAAGATCGGTCTTATGTGGTCATCATTGCACTGACTGTGGTACTGGTACTGCTTGCAGCAGCAGTATATGCCGGTTCACAGACAATGGCATCTGACACGGTCAACACTATCCATATGAACGGGCATGCAGAAATGCAGGTTGTGCCTGATACAGCAAGTATGAATATAGGCACAGTTGTGCAGGCACCCACTGCAAAACAGGCAAGTGAAGAGAATGCAGCTATCATGAGCGCTGTTATTGAAGAGCTAAAGTCCCTTGGCCTTGAGGACAAGGAAATGCAGACATCATATGTTTCGGTCTACCCGATATACGATTATGAAAAAGGAAGAACAATTACGGCATACTCTGCTTCCAATAGTGTACAGATCAGCACCCAGAAGCTTGATATGCTTGGCTCCATAATAGACAAATCCGCAGCTGCAGGGGCTAACCAGATAGGAGGGATCTCTTTCACTGTATCTGATGCTAAGCAAAAGGAACTGAGAAATGAGCTTATAGGCGAAGCTGCAGATGATGCCTCATCAAAGGCCGAGATGCTGGCACAGAGTCTTGGAGTGGGGATAGTCGGTGTTCATACATCATCCATAAGCGATACTTCACAGCCATTGATATACTATGATAGAGCTGCAGTGGAAGTACCAATGGAGGAATCGCCCTCCACTCCAGTAGAGCCGGGTGAGTCTACAGTTTCAATGTCAGTCCAGGTCACCTATATAATCGGATAAACAGCAGTGGAGACATTAAAGAAGAGGGTCCCACACAGTTGGTGACCCATTTTTTCACCATTTTTGCGTAGTCGGTCTTATTGCATATCACACCAGATAAGCTTATTATTAAAGCCAACAGCTTTTTTTTGATACTGGATGGAAACCATCTCTTTGTATACTGAGATCAGGCCTTAAGCTCCCTGGATAGAAGGCTTGCTATCTTTGGAGCAGTTTTAAAAGGCACAGCAACTGCTGCAATCTGACTTACACTGGCCATTCTCTTGAGTATCTCCTGCATTTTGTGTGCTATCATTTCAGGAGCTGTGTTTTCTTTGTATGGTTGACTCTGTATAGATGTTTCCATATCAACACCTGAACACTATGGGGACATAATGCAGATACATTATTGATTTTCATATCATGAGGTTGGATTTGCTGGACAAGGATCCTGAAAAAAAAAGATGTTCGTTGTTTAGAACATCTGTTCACTTCCCACCTTCATCCAAGCAGTAATAAACCTTTGTAAGGTTGTTCTCTTTGTACACTTCACATTCAGGGCATACACATCCTTTCTCATCTGTGATGCATTTACTTTTTCCAAAGGCACAGAACACTCCTTCCAAATGGTCTGTTTCTGAAAGGTCTCCTTTGACTGCCCCTTTAAGGAGTTCAGCTGTATTGGATGGCATAGCCTTAACCTTACAGGCAAAAGTATAGCTTGGACATTTCTTCATACATATACATTTCATGAGATTTTCTTTGTTCTTTTCCACTCTTTCCACTTAAATCACCTTCTTCTGGTCTTTTGAAGTTTTAAAACTATCAGTATGCATAAGTGGCATACCATTATAAATGAGGTTATGGATGCTATTTAATTGTTGTTGCATGATATTGTATTGTTCAAGATCTTTACTATCGAAACTACCTTATCCTTCAAAGGAGATTATTATTCAGCATATTGTTCACTAACTTCGTGAGGTTTATTAAAATGATATATAACACCAATAAAGAACCTGAAAATGTTCCGGGAAAGTACTATGTTGATGACAGCTGTATCATGTGTAATGTTTGTTTGACCATTGCTCCTGAGATCTTTCATGCTTCAGATGATGGTACTCACGCATATATCCATAAACAGCCAGAGAACGATGAGGAGTCTGATGCATGTGAAGAGGCAATGAGGACATGTCCGGTGGATGCAATAGGAAACAACGGAGAATAACTGCACATAGAATGGTCCTTTTTATCAAGGGAAGATAACCACTATACTGTAAAACTTGCCATAAAGCTAATATCTGAAAATAGCGATATGTATTGTATATGGATGAAGATATTGTTATTCTTCTGTACTTTATAATACTTCTAAGCGCTGGAATAGTACTTGCAGGTTTACTTGTTCTTTTAACTGTGTGATAAAAAAGGGTTGGGTAAAGTGGAAAGCAAACAAATGAACACTATCATAAAAATCATCACAGTTGTAACTTTTTTGCTAATGGTCGCTGTTAATTATCTTGCAAATGCAATTCCAATAAACGGCATCACACCAGGTGAGGTATCAGACCTTTATCCAAATCTCTTTGCTCCGGCCGGACTGACCTTTTCAATATGGGGTCTTATATATGTCTTACTTGCAGGGTATACACTGTACCAGTTTGGCCTGTTTAGGGACAATGGCAATGTTTCAGGATCTGGGATGCTGAACAATATTTCCATACTGTTCTCTATTTCATCCCTTGCCAATGCTGCGTGGATCTTTGCGTGGCACTATCAGATCATACCATTATCTCTTTTGTTGATAGTTGTAATGCTTGTGTGTCTCATACTTATAAATCAGATGACAAGCAGGGAGATCTTTTCTGCAAGGGAATATATTTTCATCAGACTCCCATTTAGCGTATATTTTGGCTGGATCACTGTTGCCACCATTGCTAATGTTACTGTTCTACTTGTAAGTATAGGCTGGAAGGGGCTTGGTCTGGCTGATACCACCTGGACAGTTCTGATAATTATAGCCGGACTTATAATTGCTGTTGCAACAATGTTAAAGAACAGGGACATTGCCTATGGACTTGTTATCGTATGGGCCTATACAGGCATAATATTAAAACATGTGTCAGCCGATGGATTCGCAGGTCAGTATCCAGTGATCATCAATACAGTACTGTTTTGTATTGGAATATTGCTGTTTGTAGAGGTATATCTTCTAATGAAAAGGAAAAGAGATATAACTGCCAGTGTATAATGGGATGTATAAGATTGATCTACTTACAGATATCATATTTAGAAAAAATAAATATGGGATCTTTAGACCCCATGATATACTATAAGGTAAATATGGATCATTTCCTTCTTGTAAGGAACGCCACTGTAAGCAAACCTGCAACAGCAAAGATCAGTTCAAAGCCTGGTGTGCTTTCTGTATGAGGCTCCTCAACTGGTGCCACAGGCTCATCCTTTGTGTCCAGCCATTCATTTAAGAGGGCTTCAAAGGACTGGAAGGTACTCTGCAGATCATGTATATCGTGGTGGATCTGACCTTCATGGTGTTTGTGGGATTCCGGGACAATGTCCTCAAGGTCGTGTGCAGGACCATTCATCTCAACTATAAGGGCTTTGAGCGTAGCCAGTTCTGCTCTGGCCTCATCCTGTTTATCATCATCTATATAGTGCCTTATATCATGTGCTGACCGGTCTATCCTGTGAGCAAGCTGGTGGACCTCTTCGGCCACATCCCTGACATCATCGGACAGTGTTTCATCATCAGCTATATGTTCAGACTCATCATGTATGTTCTGAGCGATTGCACGGATATTGTTCCTAAGCTCCAGCAACCTTTCATTGATACTCATATCATCTTTATCTGCATGCACAGGTTCTGCAAATTCATGGTCACCGACGTATGCATAAAAAAGGGTCTCAAAGGACTGGAATGCGCGCTGCAGGTCATGTACATCATGGTGTATCTGATCTGCATGATGCTTATGAGATTCCGGGGCCATGTCCTCAAGGTCGTGAGCAGGACCACTTATCTCAACTATAAGTGCCTTGAGATGATCAAGTTCTGCCTTTGCTGAATCATATTCCCCATTATCTATATCGTGTCTGATATCATGTGCTGACCGGTCTATTCTGTGACCAAGTTGATGGACCTCTTCGGCCACATCCCTGACATTATCGGGCAGTGCTTCATCATCAGCTATATGCCCAGACTCATCGTGGATGTTCTGTGCGATGACCCTTATCTCATTCCTTGCATCTAAGAATTCACCACTCATTGCTTGTAATTCTTCATCCGGATGTGATGATGCGGGGGCACAAAGAGCTATCATCAAAACGCATAGTATTGCCAATATTTTTATTGTCATCTTCATTATATCACTTCAGTAACTAGCTATCAGTGCCATACTGCTTTCAAATATAATAAATAAATGTAAGCATTTAGGCATACACATTTAATGTGTTAGAGTTTATAGTGAAGTGTTTATTATTTAAAAGTTTAATCCTATATGAAAAACTTGTTTTTTAATTACACTAATTATATTTCCTGAAGGCTTCCAAATTATGTATATTATTTTTTATATCTTTGGTATAACTTTTATTCATCAAAGACATGTTGCAGGTATTTTCATTTCCATTTTCAGGATTTTACAAATGGGTTTAAAAAAGAATGAAATGGGGAATATAAGCAGATCAAATAAAATCATCTTGTGATGATAAAAAAATAATATTAGAATGGACACCTTTCTAAAATAAGGCTTCAGATGAATATCCAAAAGCCTAAATACAAGTCCATCCTAATTTATACTAATTCGTTAGCCAGGTCTTTTGTATATAAACAAAGCTGATGCAGTACATAAATATCCAGTGTCGTTAAAAATATTATCATTCATGTGTTCCTAGCGGGGAAACATTTGACATCTTGATCTTTTCTTTTCTCAAGCAGCAACTCCTTACATCTCTCCAGATCTTTTGCTGTGTTGATATTAAGGGCCACTTCAATGTCATCAAGCACAAGACTGACATATTCCTGTTCATTGTCCACATCTGCACCATCAAGTATATTTATACCTGAGGGAACTATCAGTTTTCCCTCCCAGTTAAACACTGTGTCCGGACGTACGCCAAGCTCTTTGCAGACAGATATTGGTGAGAATATTGACATTGCAGGCTTTTTACAGCGTTTGTATTCCTCAATTACATTCTCAAAAAGCCGCGTTGTTAAAAGAGGAATATCTGCCATCAGGATCATAAGAGGTTCTTTTATCTCTGCATATTTTACTGCATATACCATGTCAGCCACATAGTTACCCCCACCTGTTGGAATGGTCTTTACCTTTCCACCATATTCTTTCTGTATAAAGGACTCTGTCTTTGGGGTCGCCGGAGAAACTGCAACATATATGTCATCTATACTTTCAGTTTCCTGCAAAGTATCGATAACATAGGATATTAGAGGTTTTCCAAGCAACTTGACAAAGGGTTTCTCACCCATCCCAAGCCTGCTGCCAAAACCTCCTGCCATGATTATAGCGTTCAAATAATACCTCCATACATTATTACTATAATTATAACAATAAGTGAAACTAGTCTGCCAACCTCATTGGAAGCACCTATCACATCACCATTGACACCGCCAAAATGTCTTTTGCTTATGTTAAGAAGGACAAAAGATGACAGAATAGCTACAAGGAATGCCAGGACACCTGCAATTAAAAGCCCAAAGTAGAAAGATGATACAATACATGCAATAATACCAATAGTAAAACCTGCGAGATACTTGGGTATTGTCGTCTGGTTCACAAGTATTGACCCAAGCCCTTCATGAAGGGGTTTACCAAAAGCTGCAATGGTAAGCATTGATTGCATTGCACTTATCTCAGAAACTAACATAGCAAAGAAAAATATACCTGCAACATCTGCTACATTCCGGTATACCATTGTAGCTTCACCATGTAACGATATCAGGACAGCATAGAAAGCAATTACGGTAATTGATGCATAAACAACCCCTCCGATACCTAAAGACATGTCTTTCAGTGCCTTTAGCTTTTTCTCAACGGAGCCATGTGCTGTCAATCCATCACCAAGGTCACCTATACCATCCAGATGATTAAGTCCTGTGAGATAATAAACAAATGCAATTATCAGGATTGCAGCTATTGGCATTGGCAAGAGATATACAAGCATATATGCCACAGCACCCATCAGAAGTCCTATTACTATACCTACTACAAGATGCAGGTATGTCCTCTTAAAGAACTCATCAAGTCCTTCCATCGTAATCCCTACAGGTATCGTGGAAAGGAAACCAAATCCAGATCTCAATGCCAATAAAAATGAATTCATCCTGCTATCACATCACTTTTGACCACAGGGTCCTTTTTATCATCTTTTTTATCATCTTTTTTATCATCTTTTTTATCATCTTTTTTTGTTCTCTCAGATGAAGAAGAAGAAGAAGCTTCTGCCATAGCTCTTGTGT
>PXAV01000156.1 GCA_003565715.1 Methanosarcinaceae archaeon | reverse complement strand
GGATTGTGTGATGCAGTTATCATGACGCCGCAATCATAGTTGCGGGATGCGTATGCAAGTGTTGGTGTTGTCACAAGATCGACCCTGACAACATCGCAACCTGCAGACATCAGGCCAGAGATCACTGCAAGTTCTATCATCTCCGAAGCCACACGAGAGTCCCTTCCAATGACAGCACTTTTCTTAGATCTCCCCAGGGCCATACCTACTTTCAGGGCAAGATCTACAGTAACTTCTATATTTGCAAGCCCTCTAATACCTGATGAACCAAATAATTTCATTATACTCCTCTTTCATTAAGATCATTCAACTGTCACGCTTTTAGCAAGATTACGTGGCTTGTCAATGGAACAATATTTCGCATGTGCGGTATGATATGAAAGCAACTGCAACACAACAGAAGAAAGTACCGGTGAGAGCAGTTCATGTGAGGAAGGTATCCTCAGCACGACATCAGCATATTTCTCTATCTCAGAATCATCATCTTCAGCCACCGCAATCACCGTTGCGTTTCGTGCTTTTACCTCTTTGATGTTGCTAAGTATCTTATCATAGGTATGCCCCCTCGTAGCTATTGCTACAACAGGCGTCTCTTCTGTAATAAGTGCCAGAGGACCATGTTTTAGCTCACCTGCAGCATACCCTTCTGCATGTATATATGATATTTCTTTAAGTTTCAGGGCACCTTCAAGGGCTACAGGATAGTTCAGATACCTACCGATGAAAAAATAGTCCCTTTTATCTGCAAACCTTACTGCGCATTCCTTTATTTCATCATTGCTGTTAAGCACCTTTTGTATCTGCCCAGGTAGACGCTTTATACCAACTATAAGGTCCTTTGCATCATTTGCACTAATGACTCCACGAATCCTGCCAAGATAGATGGCAATCAAGTACAAGGCTACCAGCTGAGCCGTAAAGGTCTTTGTTGCAGCCACACCGATCTCGGGTCCGGCCCGAGTATAGAAAACACTGTCTGCTTCTCTTGTAATTGTACTTCCTACAACGTTAGTGATAGCGATTGTGCGACATCCATAAGAGCTTGAGCTTCTTACAGCTGCCAATGTATCAGCTGTCTCTCCTGACTGGGTTATAGCTATTGTAAGCTCCTCACCACATAGAACAGGATTACTGTACCTGAACTCAGAGGCTGTTTCCACATCGGTATGAATAGCTGCAAGTTTTTCGAACAGATATTTACCAAGTATACCGGCATTCCATGATGTACCACATGCTATGATAGTGGCTCTTCTGAGCTTTTTTATGTCTTCGGGCTCAAGATAGAGCTCATCAATGGTAACTGTTCCTTCAAGTTCTGATAGTTTGCCTGCAAAAGTATTTTGTATTGAGGTTGGCTGTTCATGTATCTCTTTGAGCATAAAGTGTTCATAGCCTGCCTTCTCAGCAGCTTCAAGGTTCCATTCTACTATCTGTGCGTTCCTGGAGACTTTTATTCCTGCCTTATCGAATATTTCAATAGAACCTGGTTTTAACAGGCCTATCTCACCGTCATCTATGTAAATGACTTCCCTTGTGTGCCTTAAAAAAGCAGTTACATCTGATGCTGCATAGTTTCCTTCTTTACCAATGCCTATAACCAGAGGACTGTCCTTACGAGCAAATGCAATTGAATCAGGCTCATCTTCACAAAGAGCTGCAATTGCATATGAACCATGGAGTTCCTTTACTGTTTCTGCCAGGCCCTCAAACAAGCACCTTGTTCCATTACAGTTCATATTATAATGTAAAAGATGTGCAATTACCTCTGTGTCCGTATCCGAATGGAAATCATAACCATGTAAAGACAGCCTTTCCTTAAGCTCAAGATAATTTTCGATGATCCCGTTGTGCACTACTGACACGTTAGAAGACAAATGAGGGTGTGCGTTCTTTGTTTCCGGCCTGCCGTGTGTAGCCCATCTTGTATGCCCTATACCGATGTTTCCTTCTATATTTTCAGGTATGAGGGCTTCAAGGTCCTTGATCCTACCAGCTATCTTATATGTTTCAAGTGATCCGTTAAAGACCGTCACTCCTGCTGAATCATAACCTCTGTATTCCAGCATGGCTAGTGATTATAGCAAAAATGGAGCCGCAGGTTTGCTTCCATTATATCCAACTATCCCACACATCCATATCACCTCATATCACAAGTGAATTCGCCAGTATATCATCAGATATAGTCTTACCAGAATTGATACGACAATTAACGGATATCATGTTTCCTGCACGAACAAGTACGTTCCCACCTATCTCAGTATCATCGCCAATTATGGTCCCTATCTTACCCGCCGTGTGGAGCTCACCCTCTATCTGAATTAAGAGATCATCATCTTCCTCAGTGATGAAGTTTGGACCTGTTGACACATTGTTACCTAGCACGGAGCTTGATATATTGCTATGTGTACTGATACGTACATCGCTCATTATGATACTGTTCTTTACATGAGAGAACGAAGCTATTGATACATTATTACCTATGCTTGTTGAAGGGAGGATAACAACATTTGGTCCAATATCACAGTTATCACCTATGGCCACAGGCCCTACAATATATGAGCCTGCCCTGATTGTAGAATTCCTGCCTATAGATACATTACCTTTGATCGTGACACCATCCTCCAGTTTTGCATTATTAAGATCATTTTGCATTTCACCTAGCACAATTGTGTTGGCTTTTAGCAGGTTCCATGAGTAAACAGCGTCAAGCCACTCTGAACTTGTCATTGACATTGTTACTCTCATTCCACTATCAATCATTATCTGCAGTGTATCTGTAATAGCATATTCTCCGGTAGTTGATATTGGTGTGCTTTCAATAAGATCGAAGATCTCTTGTCTGAAAAGGTATATTCCCGTATTTATCAGGTGACTGATAATTGTGCGTGGTTTCTCAATGATCTCCTTTACGTTCTTCCCTTTTGCAACTATTACACCATAGTCATTCACATTATCTTTTTTGCATGCAAGGATAGTTGCATCACCCTCGGCGCCTTTTATAAGGTCTGATATTACCTCGGGCCTAATTATGTTGTCACCGTTGACAACAATGAATCTCTCATCCTCCGGGGATATCTTAGCACGCGCCTGCAGTATCGCATGAGCCGTACCTATCTGAGCCTTTTGTTCTATATACTCTATACTGACACCAAAGTCTATACCATCCTCAAAATAGTCCATAATGCGTTCTTTTTTGTATCCGACAACCATTATGATATCTTTGATACCATTCCTGACCAGAGCGTTGATAACATGTTCAAGTATAGGTTTATTTCCCACCGCAAGCATGACCTTTGACCTTGTAAGTGTAAGAGGCCGGCATCTTTTACCTTCACCGGCTGCAAGAATTACAGCTTTCATGGCATATAATGTTCTTTTAAACAATTTATATGTTACCTTTATAATTTAGTTATAGCTGTTTCATTATTAATTTAACAGTTTTGTTGTAGATATTGGCAAGATCATAAATAAATAAATAAATAAATAAATAAATAAATAAATAAATAAAT
>PXAV01000051.1 GCA_003565715.1 Methanosarcinaceae archaeon | reverse complement strand
ATCAATTCCTCTTTTATTTCCTCCTGGAGCAATTTATGATCACTTGACCCTTTTTCACCATTTGGTACCCCATATCTCGATATAACTGCATAATCCTCAGGGTGGTAGCCGAAAATATAGGAGTACTCATATGCATCTATCTTGGTATAAGAAGGCGATGATATGTCAGATGTCCTTTTTGCCGGACCAGTTATCATAATATCGCTTCCTGCTACCTGACCCTTAATAGGAACATTGTTAGCATCCCTGAGTATGACATCAATGAAGTCGATACCATAAGTACCTGAATCAGCTGTATCCTTTACCTGAAAGGCAATTGTCAGTAGGGTATCGGATCTGGGACCATAACTTGTGGTTGTTGAGGCAATGCCATATGTAATGGTACCTGCACCATCATCACCACTATCAGGAGATTTTAAGGCATCTGTACCAAGTAAACTATTATCTGTTATACTTTTAACCTCAAATATCCCGGGATCATAACTTATCTTTATTTGAACTGCCCTTAAAGGCTCATCCCCGGAGTCAACATCTACATTTATGTGTATAGTTTCACCCGGGTAGATATCTTTATGTGATTCAGGTGAGATCACAACGGATGGGTTTGCAGACGCGCTACACACAGATAACATAATCAAGGTCAGTGTTACTAATGCTATTATAAACCAGTTAATATCCTTATTATTACACATAATGTAACCCCCATTACAGATATGTTGATGATCAAGTGATTTTTAATCAGTATTTAATTAATGACTTGTTCAGTAAATACTGTACTTTTTTTTATCACGATATATAGGTTCCGATTTATAATTGAGAAAATCCAAGAATAAAAGTACCATTAAGCTTAAAGAATACAGTAAAAATATTAAACTATATCTCAAAACAAATAAAGACAAATAGATATCAGCATAAAAAATGATACAGAGGAATTACAAAAAATAAATGTTTGTAATTCCTCCGACCTTCCTTTTGGTGGTATGTTGGTGGTACATTGGTGGTTTGCTGGGGCATTCCTTAATAAGGATATTATTTTATACCATACATCTTAGTCCTGGAGACAAATCATGACCACCAATCATAATCTGTTCTTACAGCAAATAAATTATGAAGAAACTATATTTTAGAGCATTATTAAGTATTAAAGAACCTTAATAAGAAAAAATGAAAAAGCAGAGCAATGATTTGTTTCTGAAAGATATATGTTTGTAAATTTTTTATTAAGTGTCTAAGCAAAACAAATGTTTTATCAAATTAAAAGGAAATTAAAAGGAAACTAAAAGGAAACTAAAAGGAAACTAAAAAAGAGACAGTTAAAGAAGGGTATATCTTTATCTGTCTCTTTGATTCTATCTCTTCCTTTCTTGTTTGGTGGTACCTGATAGGTAGGGTGGCACAAATATGAAGTCCCCTAAATAGAAGTAGGGTAAAACAAATTATTACCACCAATTTTTGTTTGTTCTGAAACAATATAAATCTGGTAGAAACTGTTATGCTAAAGAATGTTTAGTAACCTACCTAAGTATAAGCGACTATTTCTCATATTTTTTCTCATGCTTGTTTCTTTAGTTGTGATCTTGCCATGAAGGTAGAAACCGTGGTATAAACAAATATTATTATGCCCAGCCAGAGTATTGGCTCACCTATTACATAATCCAGATATGAGAGAGCAAGACCTATACTCAATATCAGTATATTAACCTTAAGAAGTTGTCTGTTCCTGTTTATGATGGTAATATACCTTTGCCTCTTGCTCATTATGTTTTTCTTTGCTTTTTTCATATGTTCACCTAAACCTTTATTATCATATCTGCTGCTTTGCGGATCCTATTAAAGACAGCCATGCCAATTCCTTCATGCTTAAAGGACCCGTCCACAATAAGTACATCAATGCCTTTACCATCAAGATACCTGAAACCCAAGAACAGATTCTTTGCTGCATGTTCTGGGAAATCTTTGCTTCCAAGGGAATAAGAAAGAGATGAATTGATGTTTTTCTTTGTCTCATCTGTAAGGAGTAAACCTATTTTTGCATCCCTTAATGCAAAGTCATCTACTAGCTCCTTTATTCTCGTTACCACCCGATCATGGTCCCCTTCAACGAGTATTACGCTTGAATCAGGGGAATAGTGTATGTATTTCATTCCCGGAGAGCGGACCCTCTCTGTCTCAGGGCATATTCTGTCATCATAGGCAACGATGATATCACCTACACAGAGTTCAATATCTTCCTTACTTATTTTGCCGGGTCTGAGCAAGGCAGGAACATCTGAGGTCATGTCCAAAACAGTTGATTCAACTCCAATATTCACTTCCCCCCCATCCAATACAACATCTACCTTACCATAAAGATCATTTAATACATGCTCTGCATTAGTGGGACTTGGTTTGCCTGATAGATTGGCACTTGGGGCCGCTATAGGTGTCCCTGAGTATTCTATCAGTTTCAAAGCCACAATGTTTTCAGGTATCCTAACAGCTACTGTATCAAGACCTGCGGTAGTTACATCAGGAACTATGTCCTTTCTTTCCAGAATAAGTGTCAAAGGACCTGGCCAGAACATCTCCATAAGAAAAAGGGCCTTATCAGGTATGTTCCTGGCTATTTTCATACATGTTTGCTTTGAGTCAACGTGAACTATCAGAGGGTTATCAGCCGGCCTTCCCTTTGCGTCAAATATCTTCAAAACTGCCTGGTGGTTCAAAGCATCTGCTCCAAGTCCATATACAGTCTCTGTAGGAAAGGCAACAATACCGCCTTCCTTTATTGTACCTGCAGCCTCAAGTATCAGATCATCCTGGCCCTGAGCACCTATTTTCAATATCCTTGTCTCTTTCTTCATGGCGATTTATTATGATGATTCTTCTATGTTTAGTATTGATTAGAACATATCGGCGATAAGTTTCATAAGTGTTTGTGTCTTAATACTGCAAATACTGATGTAAATTATATATCATTGGTGTAACTAATTGAACAGACAATGGCTTCAATTATTGAAAGTATATAATCTCTGATGGTAATGTTTATATACAATTATATCTTTTATGCCCATGTGAGCGGGTCTGTTTTTAACCCCACTCCCACACTAACCCCCACTCCCCAACCCGCTCACATAGTAATTACATAACTCAAAAAAGAGAGTATTGCTCTTGGTTGGGATAGATTCGATATACATTACTCTGTTTCATTTAAAATCACTTAATTGAGAAATTATTAACTGATAATGTTATATATTTACAGGAAATCTATGCTTTTTTGATTTATTAACAATTCATCCATCTGTTCGATTTCGAACAAATAAAACTTCCATTAGATCTTGTATTTAATGTGAGTTTAAAATGAAGGTTCTTCTTTCTTAAATCAGAAAAAGAGATAACGATTAGGAAAACAATAATCAAGAATGTTATTTAAGTTATGAGTTTTTATTAAATCCGATCTTCTGTAGCAGCTTTTATCGTATCTTCTTTTACATTTTCTTCTTTTACATTTTCTTCTTTTACATTTTCTTCTTTTACATTTTCTTCTTT
>PXAV01000162.1 GCA_003565715.1 Methanosarcinaceae archaeon | reverse complement strand
GCCTCATCCCCTGGTGTAAAACCACCCTCTGTACCCGGCGGAAGTACAAGGTCGACTTCCTGACCTTCAACAAGAACGAACTCTATGTCCCCTCTCTGATCATCAATAAGGCCCCCTTCCTCACCATTGCTTTCACCAAACTCGGGAAGGTCGTTCAATGCATCTTCAGGTTTTGGTGTAAAGGGTAATCTGTCTACCATATCCTTGATGTCCTCCGGAGAGATTCGATCTGTACGGATGTCATTCTCAACGACATATACAAGGGTTGTACTGGAAACAAGTATGAGAATTATCCCAAAGATAAGTTTTCCCTTTATGAGCAGTTCAGATGGATTGACAGTTCTTATCCTGTCAGACACATAGCTGAGCAGATCAGATACCACCAGGTTATCCATGTTTGCATTGTCATAGGCAGTACGCAGTCGCTCACGCAGTTCTGGATGCTTTTGTTCTATCAGATACAATGCATTTGTCCTGGCATCACGAAGATGTAACAGCAGCGTAATTATCAGGGAACAAAATGCTGCGATCAGGGCAAGAACTGCAAATTCAAAGGCAACGCTAAATCCAAGGATATTATAAGCTGTCCCCGCCCTTACCTCAAAGGTACTGAGCAGGGGGAGAACCCTGTCTACGTTAATGTAGAACAATATCAGATACAGTGCAAGAGCTATAACTGTGAAGTTCAGCAGCTTATAGAGCCTGCGATATCTTTTCAGTGCTTTATCCTGTTTTTTGACAAAATCCCTGACATCCATTTAATAGCACCACGAACCGGTTACTGTGCAAAGGGACATAACTTTTGAAGGCATTTCCCGAAACATTCAGCATATATCTAATATAATCATTCAAACATGATCTTTCAAATTACTGTACATAATATCTTGTGTTTTTGGTATTATATAGTTTAAAAGATATTATATTTGCTGCATATATATCTACCTTATATAGCCCCAGGCTATCCAAGATATTGATCGAACTTTGGGTACGAGCCAAGCATCTTTAACATGTGTACTTTTTGCTCTATATTATATAAGGCATCTTTTATAATTGCATCGTCAGCTTTTCCTTCAAGGTCGATATAGAAAACATAGTCCCCCAGAGCCTTCTTTGATGGGCGTGATTCTATCCTGTTAAGATTGATATCCCTTTTTGCAAATTCTTCAAGGATTTCATATAAGGCACCCGGGCGATCGCTGTCCAGATAGATGATGACAGATGTCTTCCACAGGTCTTTATGCTGAGCACTGCTCTGATCATTGCCAACCCTTACTAGCCCAGGTTCTCTGATAATTAGGAAACGTGTATGGTTGTACTTTATGTCCTGTATATTTTTCATCACAATATTTAGCCCATATACCTGTGCGGTTTTTGGGGATGCTATAGCTGCCATCTCCTCAAATTCTGTAGCAAGTTTTGCTGCATGGGATGTGCTCCCTGTTGTTCTGAGTTCGGCATGTGGAAAATGTTCTTTGAGGAACTGGCGGCACTGCCCAAGACCCTGTGGGTGGGAAAGTATGACCCTGATACCTTCTTTATTTCCCTTGGAAAGGAGACAGTGCTCTACATTTACAATTGTCTCTCCAATGATGCGCACATCATGCTCAAGTAGTAGATCAAGTGTAACACCCACTGAACCCTCTATAGAATTTTCAAGAGGTACAACTCCTATATCACATCCATGATTTCCCAGTAAAGTAAATACATCCTGTATGTCAGCACAATATTCAAAGACCTGCTCAACTTCATTCATTCTTGTTCCCAGCCATTGAATAGCGGCCTTTTCAGAATAGGAACCTTTTAATCCAAGTACACCGGCTCTCATTTAACTCTCAAATGTATGTAAATTAAAAAAATCTTTTCGTAATCAGATTTCATGTGTCCATACGGCTAATGATGACAGTACATCAGTATAGCCGCCTATCGCTCTTTTCAGACCATTCCCTTAAAAGCTCAAGACAGTCATCCCTTGAAGTATTTATAAGTCTTAGGTCATATTCCTGTGTTTGTCCGCATATATAACGATAAAAAAGGTTATCGCGAAATCCTATATTTTCAACATCCTCTTTTGTGGAACCATAATATACTGTCTTTATACGTGCCCAATAAATGGCAGCAAGGCACATTGGACAGGGTTGAGAACTTGTGTATAGTTCACAGCCTGAAAGATCGAAGTCTTTCAGTACAGCCGAAGCCCTCCTTATAGCAAGCACCTCAGCGTGTGCTGTTGGATCATTGCTCAATAAGACCTCGTTATGGGCCCTTGAGATAACTTTACCATCTTTGACTATCAATGCACCAAAGGGTCCCCCATGGTTATGAACTATGCCATTGCGGCCCTCATCTATCGCCAGTTGCATAAAGGAGCTCATGTGAGGGCATAGTTATTGATGGTTATTAAACTAACTGGTATCATGCTGAATGGTTTAAGTATGGTGGCCTTCGATAAGGTAAATGGGATTCAAAAGGAAAGGCATACATTCATTCGATAGAAGTTGCCCGGGATAAGTATGCAAAGTTATTAATTGGAGAAATATGACTTATAACATGTGGGTTATCTGATAAGAACAAACCCTGATAAAATCAAGAGGTAACAATAATGTGTAGTACCGGAGATTCGTTTGATATAGAAATGGAAGATAAGATAGCACCTAAAAACTATGTGTGTAAGGACTGTCAAAACAAATTTAAAAGTGTTGGCAAGAACATAAAATGTCCTTCATGTAAGTCTGCAAACGTAGAGGAAGCCAGATAATTAACTGAATCTTCAAATTTTGTTTTAAAAATGAAAGAGCCTTTTTCCTCCAAAGAAATTCCATTGAAAGAAAGTGAAATGCTCCTCCTGCGCGGCACAGCAGGAACTGTGGCTATTGTGAAAGCCGGACCTAATGGACAATTCTTTCTGGAAACCGAAAATGAAGAGATCGTACTGGGGCTTGAATCCCATGATCTTATTGTTGCTTCTGCATTTTCGGTTGGTGAGAGGATCGAAAAAGGACTTAAATGTGTCCTTTTCATGATCAGGGAGGTCGGATCCCCTTTAATCGTCCTTCCAAAGGACCACCCTGCATCACCAAGACTTCCAATAGTAGTGTCGGCTGGCGAAAGGACTGTTATAAAATGCAGCATCACACCAGGCACGCATCCGAATCAGGACGTACTGTGTGGTTTGAATGAATATAATGATATGGAGATCACAGGAACACCTGAAGGGGTACACATCAAAAATATGCCACTGTGTGAGATACTAAACGTTAATTTTGATGTATGAGATAGATGTGTATGTTTATGTGTATACCAGGAGGATAATAGGACAGATCTATAGAAATCCCCTCTATCCCATGCTTGAAGGAAAGCTAACAATAATTTGTAAAAACAATATATGAAAAGTAAAAAGGATGTGTCTTTCTGTAGAATTATAATGCACGCATTCAATTACATTAAAAATAACCTCATATGTGTTTCTATCAACCAGGGCTTTGATTTTTCATGTCATTAAATATTTTTATCTAACCTTATTTGAATATCTATGTAACCATAGTCATGATACCTGTTTGTGATCCGGGGGGTCATTGTAAGTCTTTTATCATCAAAAACAGGATAATACTTATTTATTCATTGATGCATCTATCTACCTAGACAAAGGTGAGATAATGCAGTTGAAAATACAGCCTATTGATATTAAGGTCGGAAAATACAAAGTTGTGCTAAACACTATCGATGCGAAGGAAATGGGAGTCCACGAAGGGGACAGGGTCATAATTAAAAATCACACTGTCCTTAAAGCCATCGTTGATTTCACGGAGGATATGATATCTCCGGGAATGGTTGGGCTTTATCATGAGGTTCATGAGAAGTTACAGAAAGAATGGACAGACACAGTAGAGGTTGAGCCTGCAGAAAAGCCAAAATCCGCTCGTATAATCAGAAAGGTAATGGATGGGAAAAAGCTTGAAAGGGATGAGATATACGAACTTGTCCGGGATATAGTTCAAGAGAACCTTGATGATATCGAGATTGCTGCCTTTTTAACAGCAACTTATATAAGAGACCTCAGTGAGGACGAAACGGAGTGGTTGACAAAGGCTATGATCGAAACAGGAGAGAGGATTGAGTTCAGCACATCCCCCATCATGGACAAGCATTCTATCGGCGGTGTTCCTGGCAATAAGATAACCCTTCTGATAGTACCTATAGTTGCAGCAAACGGATTACTTATACCAAAGACAAGCTCACGTGCAATAACCGGTGCAGGTGGTACAGCCGACCTTATGGAAGTCCTTGCACCTGTTGAATTTAACGCCCAGCAGATAAAAGAGATGACAGAGAAGATAGGTGGAGTTATCGTATGGGGAGGGTCAACAAATATTGCACCTGCAGATGACAAACTGATACGGATAGAATATCCCCTGTCAATTGATCCCCACTGTCAGCTGCTTGCTTCCATAATGGCTAAAAAAGGAGCTGTAGGAGCTCAAAAAGTAGTTATAGATATACCTACAGGCGCAGGCACCAAGATACCTGACATAAAAGCAGGTAGAAAACTTGCAAGAGATCTTATCAACCTTGGAGAGCGCCTTGGAATGGATGTTGATTGTGCTCTTACTTACGGAGCATCCCCAGTAGGAAGGACGATCGGCCCGGCACTGGAGGTAATAGAGGCCCTGAAAGTACTTGAGACAATGGAAGGTCCCAGCAGTCTTATAGAGAAAAGTGCTGTTATTGCAGGCATGCTCCTTGAGATGGGAGGAGTTGCTGCTAAAGGAAAAGGACGTGAGCTTGCAATTGGAACATTGAAAAATGGAAAAGCCCTGGAAAAAATGAAAGAAATAATAGAGATACAGGGAGGAAATCCTGACATAACCCACAAAGATATACCTGTAGGTAAATTCACTGCTGATCTTACAGCCCCTGCAAATGGATATATTTTGGAGTTCTACAACAAGCGGATAGTACACATAGCAAGGCTTGCAGGTGCACCAAATGACAAGGGATCAGGGGTTAAGATCCATAAAAAGCGCGGTGAAGCAGTCGAGGCAGGACAGTCTGTACTGACAATATATGCCGACAAGGAAGAAAAGCTCAAAGAAGCTATAAAGAGTGCAAGGGAGCATCTTCCTATTGTTGTTGAGGGTATGCTCCTTGAAAAAGTAGCAGATGTTACTGAAATCTGATGAACATGCCAGAAAGAATAGTAATATTAAGACTTGGGCATCGCCCCCAAAGAGATAAGAGGATAACAACCCATGTAGGCCTGACTGCAAGAGCCTTCGGCGCTGAGGGCATGCTCCTTGCGTCTGAGGACAAAAAGCTTTCCGAGAATATAAGTGATGTTTCGGCCCGATGGGGTGGGAATTTTTATGTGCGCAACAACATCAGCTGGAAATCAGAGATAAGGAAATGGAAAGAAGAGGGTGGGAAAATTTGCCATCTGTCCATGTATGGAATAAACCTCCCGGATGCAGTACCTCAGATAAGTCAGTGTGAGAAGCTCATGGTAGTCGTCGGAGCAGAAAAGGTTCCTTTTGAGATATATGAACTTGCTGATTGGAATGTTGCTGTAGGCAATCAGCCACATTCAGAAGTTGCTGCAGTTGCTGTCACACTTGACAGGATAGCAGCAAGTGATCCTCTGAAAAAAGATTTTCCCGGCTCAGATCTTACCATTGTACCCGAGAAATGTGGTAAAAAAGTAATAGACAACAGGAACCTTATTTGATCTCATAAACAGGGATCCAGTTGAATATCATGAAAATCACTACTTGTAGTCCCTTTCCACAGAAGGACCCCTGTATATCTTTCTTCTTTCATAGTCCCCATAACCACGATGTTTGGGTTTTTCTTTCTTACTAAGTTCAAGCTCCAGTAACTCTTCAAGTTCTTCCTCATCAGGCTCATTAAAAACGCAGCTGTCCTCTTTTGAGTCATTCTTTGTCATATCATCACAGTGACCTTATAAGAGGATCATGATCTACGAATTCAACGTCCACTTGCAGCCTTTCAGCAAGCTTGGTGCACAGGTCCTGCATGCCCGGATTCTCAGTTGCATAATGTGTTGCATCTACAAGCAGCATATCATTATATGCGCGCAGTATATCATGCTTCATCTCAGATGAAACGTATGCATCAACACCATGTTCTTTCGCCATATCTATGTACCCTGCCTTAAAACCACTACCACCAAATACCATTACAGTGCTTATCTCTTCTTTGTTGCCCGCATATTGTACATGTGTGCTAAGACATTTGGATACATGGTTTACAAAGGTCTCTGTCGAACAGAGTGGTATTTTACCGATCTTCCCAATGGGTAGATCTATTAGCTCAGATAGGCCAAGTCTGTTTGCAAGAGAGTCATTTATACCTCCTTTTACCTTATCTAAATTAGTATGCATCGCATACATGGATATATTATTGTCAAGTGCTAGTTTTAGTATATCTGCAAGTCTCTTGTTAATAGCATTTATCGGATCGAAGATGAGCGTATGATGTGTTATGAGCAGATCAGCATCTATCATTGCTGCTCTGCTGAGCACATATTCTGTAGGGTCCAATGCCACAGCTATCTTGTTAACATCATTTTGCAGATCAAGTGTAAGACCTATTCTCCCAATATCAAACTCCTCTGCAAGCTCAGTGGGAACCATTTCCTCAAGAACAGGAATAATATCGTTTAATTGCATAAATAAGAATTCTTATGAATTGATTTCAATCTGTCGGAAAAACTGCATGGCCTTTATAGAAAGCAGCTTAAAAACCTAGGTCTTTAGCTAATGGAACATGAAAGTAGATTCCCTATGATTCCAAATGTAGTCCCTGGACCTTCATGATAACATTTACAATATTGAACAAAAAGTATCCATCACTACAATATGTTTTTTCCCAATAATTATTTTTAAAAATAATTTAAAAAAATACTTTTCAAATTACAATGAATGATCGGTTAATCTTTCCTAAACTTCGATAGAGGGACAGAACACAGATTTTCATAGACCGATGTCTAAAATGTCTTTGAGCGCCGCAGGAACTGCGAGAATAGCATGTGGAATTTTGAACAACGGTTCAAAGGAATGAAAATAAGCCCACTCGGCCTTTAGCCGGATGTTAGTTAACACCAAAAAAAGTGAAATGATCTTTAAGCAATTCACTTTTTACTGGCATTTTATGTTTAATTTGTCTTTAAGCATCTTACTGGACCTGTTGACTTTATCCATTTACATGAATGCTTAAAGGTCATTGCCTGTGGACAGACCTTCAATATCTGAAACCGATTCCTGACCTTTTTCAATTGATGTAACTGTCACATCGAATATCATTGTCTGACCTGCAAGAGGCGAATTTGCATCAAGTAATATGTGGGTTGCATTCACATCCTTTACAGTAAGTGTCCCTGTAGGAGTAAGCAACATCTCACCCGGAGCAGGTATCTCACTTGTGTTTGTAGCTTGCTGATATTCATCAATGGTTATAGGCTGTACAAGGTCTTCACTGTAGTAACCAAAGGCCTTTTCCGGAGGAAGTGTCAATGATCTCTGTTCTCCTTCGCTCATTCCAAGGATACCTTCATCTATCCCAATAAGCATTTGCCCGGAACCTGCTTCAAATGTTATTGGTTCTGAAATTTGATCAATCTCGCTATCCTTAGCAGTTGATACATCAGATGTTTCAATAACTGTACCGTTCTCATGCATTAAAGTATAATCAAGCGTTACAATGTCTCCCCTTTCAACTGACAGGTCATGTGCAGGATCAAGATCCGTTCCTGCACATCCACTGAGAAGGAGAGTGATTCCCAGTATCATGATGACCATAATTTCTTTAGTTCTCATCATCCCCACTATTCTCAGGTGGTTATAAAAGGTTTTGTGTTTATAAAAAAAATATGATCTTATTTTTCAATCAAGAAGCCAGTTTGCTTATAGAAAGCAGCGTAAGATCCCCGAGTATTCATATTTGTCCCACAATTACCTTCAGTAATTAGAAAAAGCATTATTGTCCTATTTAAAGAAGATATAACCCTTTTTTCTCAGTTTTTACGATGAAATTGAATTATTGGAAATCTGTTTAGTCAAGCAGTAGTTCACTTATCTATTTATAGGCAAATTTCTTTCATCATTATTAATATAATTATTCCTGTTATTATTATTTCCGTTTTTATAGTATATATGACATAACAATTATTTTTAAAATGTATATACAATCGAAGCATTCAAATATGGGTACTGTATAATTATACATATAAATATAATAATACTATATCAGGTGCTTGAGGATTTTTATGAGAATTAGGACAGGGATAGAGGGCTTTGACGAGCTGGTGCAGGGAGGTTTGCTTTCTGAGAGAGTGTATTTGATAAGCGGCCCTCCTGGTAGTGGAAAGACAACTTTTGGTGTTCAGTACCTTGCCCACGGTGCCACTTTTGGTGAAATTGGGCTCTATATTACTCTTCTGGAGAGTCCACAGAACATTATAGATGACATGTCAAACTACTCAATGAATGTTATCAATCTTATAAAAATGAAGAAACTCCTTTTTGCAGATCTTGGTCCACGAATGGAATATGGTTTCATGGACGAAATGAGCGAGTATGTTGCCCAGGATTATGAAATGTCTGCTGCATCCATAGATCATGAAGCACCTTCTCCGGCCATGGTCTTCAGAGAGATAGCTGCCTATGTAGCAGAGTATGATGTCAAAAGACTGGTAATTGATTCTGTATCTGCTATCAGATTCACAACAAAGGACATGTCACTCCAGGAGAAGGAAATGAGCCGTTTTATAAGGAATCTGAAGAAACTTGGTTGCACAACTATACTAGTGTCTGAGATGACAGAACCAAGTAGCTATTCAACAGAACAGTTCGCAGCACATGGAGTGGTTTTCATGCACAATTTCCTGTATGACAGAACAATGACCCGTGCTCTTCAGATAATCAAAATGAGGGGTACAAAACATGATTGTAATATGCGTTCTGTAGATTTCAATGACAAAGGACTGGTTGTAAGCAATCTACTTGAATGATGGTGTTTGAAGATGGTAAGGTTTTTCACAAAAAAGGAAGAGAAGACACAACTTACGGATTCTGAAGTAAATGAGCTTTTAAAGAACGCTTATGAGCTTGGATTTGAAGTTGGATACCACAGACATTCAGAACTGGGCTGGGTAAGTGAACGCTATTCCATGCTGGAAGACCTTGCAAAGGAAGCAGGAATTAGCAGAACGATTAAAGAAAAGTACACAAAAGGTAAAGAAGATGGCAACAAAGCAAAAGAGAGGGACATGCATGCCGGGCTTGCTAAACAGGAAACTGAAAAGCTTCGAAAGGATTCAAAGGTAGTTTATGCTGTTACTAGCAACAATAAAGAGAATATATCAGGCCCTGGATACAAAAACTCTCTTGTGGCCGATGAACATTTAGTTTCCATGATACAGCAACCATCGATGGTAAATCTGCCATCGGCCACATCAAGAACAAAGGCAATAGAAAGACCATCTCAGATACATGGCCTTAAAAACCTGCATCATAAGGCTTAAAAGTGTATATCATAATGCAGAAGTAGTTAGTTAGCTATAAAAAAAAGACCTGGGATTGTTATGAAAGTTAAAATTCTCATTTGTTTATTGATCATTATTTCATTAAGTACCCCTGTATTTGCATACACCATTGATGACATAGAATGGAAAAACAAGGCCGATGCAAGCAGGACACTCGGTTGGGGTGGCACGCTTGTATCAGGGGATTATACGATAAAAGTAGAAGATTTCGATAAGAGTGAGTATGTAAGTGTAGGAATCTATAGAGACGGGAGGCTTGAGAAGATGTCTCCTCTTCGAAATTTTGATCGTCTTGAGTTCAGGGATACAAAAAATGCAGATGACCTGCTTGTTGTTGTAAAAGACATCAAGCTTAATATTGACAGTTGGACAGGTAATATGGATGATCCAACTGTAAGGGTCGAGGTGTTTAGAAGAGGATTTCCTGATATGGAAATTACAATAAAGACAGAAAAGGATTCATATGACCCCAGGACAATGCACAACAAACCTATTGTTGCAACCATAGATATCAAAAACAATGGTGACGCAAGGGCTTTCAGGACGGATGTTGAAATAGATGTGGCCGGAATGGATCTTAGAGAGGGAAAACTTGCTCATCAATTCACATCGATAGAGAAGAACGAAGCTCTAGATCAGTTAACTGTCAGACTTGAGATACCACATTACTGGGAAGAGAATGATATAGATATAACAGTTACTGCCAGATCAGAGGACATAAATGGTGATATACATACTAACAGCAAAAAGAAAAAGATAAATATAAAACCTGTTGTGGAGCTTGTTGTTACAAAATCGGCCACAAAAGAAGTATATATGGACGGGACTGCGCACGTTTCGGTCAGTATATGGAACAACGGCATATATAATGTCAACAGTGTTACTGTAAGTGATCCAATAACAACAGATCTGGAGATACAGGATGACCTGGTCAGAACAAAGGAAACGACAATATCTATTGGACCCAGGGAAACAAAAGCGAGCATATTCCAGTATACTTTGAAACCAACAAAGACAGGTACATATACAATTCCTGCCACAACCGCTACTTTCACTGCACCTGATGATAAACAGTATACCTATAAGTCCGAAACTCCAAAAATAAAGGTAGAGGGACCGGACATCGTCCTTAACAAAGACATTAGTCCTGCTAAAGTAAATCCCGGTGACGATGTAACTGTGAAGGTAACGGTAAGGAACCGGGGTACAAAGGATGCAAGTGTACAAACATCAGAGACAATACCAGATGGACTTACCTTCATAAAAGGTGACCTTAGTTTCAATGATGTTGTTGCACGTGGTAAAAGTCACACATATTCATATGTAGTAAGAGTAGAAGAGATAGGAGAGCTAAGGGTTCCTGCTACAACTGCGTCTTTTGTTGACATGGAGGCTTACAGGGGTGAAAGAGTTTCCAATTCACCTTTGATCAAGGTATTAGACCCGTCTGCAGCAGTGGTTGAAAAACCTTCGTCATCAGATAGTAGCTCCTCAAATCACGGAAGTAGTTATAATGGATCTGACAGTGACATGGTACAGCCCGGTTTTAATGCGAGTATGATGTTGATTGCACTTCTTGGAGTTTATTTATTAGCAAAGCGTAGAAACAGGTCATGATCAATGTGAAAACATTAGTCAGATTCATATTGGTGGCTGTGCTTTCGATGAGCTTGTGCATTGTTGCAGGTGCACAGACACAAAATGATGCTGAGTGGCTCGGTGCTGAGGAATATACCCTTTATTGGGGTGACCAGGTAAACCATAGTGGTTATTTCATAAAGGTTGTGGATTTCTCTCCCTCCCGACCATGGGATGTTGACACAGACTACGTGATGCTTTCTATAACAAGTACCCAGGAGGAGTCGTGGAGCGCCATACTGGGTCTAAACAATTCATACATACCCGACAAGGTTGTATTTGATAAAAGATTGAATATAACTGCCCTTGAAGTGGTCACTGGAACAAATATACCCTCACCTTATACAAAGCTAAGTGTTGCTGTTAAAAATCAAACAATATCAGATCCCCGGATGGTAAAATGGATAGACACTACCCTTAAGGTGAGCGAGGAAAGCAGTGAAGATATATATATTGATCAGAGGGCTTATTTTAGCATTCATCTGAAGAATCTTAAGGGTATAAGGCTGGAATCTGTAATTATTGAAAAGGAGATACCTTCTGGATTTGTCTTTGACCCTGATATGGATGTTAACTGGGATATATCACTTAATCCCTATGAGACAAGAAAATTGGATTTTTCACTAAAGGCCTTAAAGCCTTCTACTTATGTGTTAAACGGAACAAAGATAACTTTAAGACATGAAGGAAGAGTCTATACAAAGGAGATGAACGCTTCAAACATCACAGTAAATGGTCCTTTTATGAATGTAAGCAAATACATGTCAAGCGATCATATAGTACTAGATGATGAGGTGAAAATAACAATTGATGTAATCAACGAAGGTAACAGGGCCGCACGTGTTAGCATATCAGATTATCTCATGCCCGGTGCTGTGCTTATTTCCGGTAACACAGATAAGTCCGGGGTAATTCAAGCAGGCAATAGAATGTCACTGAACTATACAGTAAGTATGCAAAGAGCAGGGGACATATTAGTTCCTTCAGCAGAGGTTATTTTTGTAGATTCAAAAGAGTACAGAGGTACAGTACGTTCAATGAGAAAAATGGTTCACGTGCATGATCCACTTGATCCCATGAGCGATATCTCCAGTGAACAGGCATACCACGACCCATACCAATATTATGATAATGGGCAAGAACAACATTCACAGGATAATTTGCATGATCAGGATACGAATGATAATGTAAAAGATAGAGGAAGGTTGCAGTTTTTGTACAACATATTTGACCCTTTTATCACGTTCCTGAAGAACACCAAAGACAAAATATTATAAGCACCTATAGTGGATAAGTCTGCTACCTTAACTACATTTACTGAAAAGACTTCCAGTGGGAGTTTCAAATGACAAGAAATAATGATACTGACAATGCCAGGTCGCTGATACTCACCCATGGTGACTCAGATGGTGTGTGTTCCGGGGCTATTGCAAAGAGTGCCTATCCTGATTCTGATGTATATTTCACCTCTCCTGTAGGTATACTGGATGAGCTACAACTTGCCAATGGCTACAGGAACATCGTGATATGTGATATAGCCATTGATGAGAGCAGATGTGAAGAGCTTTTTAGCCGCCTGGAGAAGCTTGCAGAGAGTGCGACAATAAAATATATAGACCATCATCCTTTACCTGAGATATGTACAGTACCTGACTGGCTGTACCATGATACAAATTGCTGCTCATCAGAACTTACATACAGGACCCTTGAAAATAAACTAAAGCTTGATATGCGCAGGGTTGCCATATATGGTGCAATTGGAGATTATTATGATAATACGGATCTTGTAAAAGAATGGTTGCGTGACTGGGATAAGAGGAGTCTTTTCTTCCAGGCAGGAACACTCATCCAGGCTCTCATATATGCAGGACGCAACTATGATTTTAAAAGGAAAGCACTTTTACCACTCTCGCATGACAGGATACCCACAGAGATAAAAGATCTGTTCAAATATGCAAAGGAAGGCGCCATTCTTGAAGAAGAGCTGCGCATTCGTGTTAAGAACGAGGTAAGGACCCTTAAGAACCTGGCCTATGTAGTAGACCCTAATGGTTATATGTCAAAATCAGCTATATATGCTGCTTCATATGGAAGAAAATATATTGGCCTTGCAGCTGAGTACAGGCACAAGAAGAACGTATATGATATGAGTCTGCGTTCAAGGGATACTGTTGATCTTAACAGGGTCCTGAGAAGGGTAGCTCCCAGATTCGGAGGTACCGGTGGCGGACATGCAGCTGCTGCTGGTGCAAGGATACCAAAGGACTCATTCGAATCTTTTCTACTTGAGCTGGATAGGGCTATAGGAGAGGAAAAGAACAAATTTAAAGGAGATAGCGATGGCAAGGACAAAAGATGATAATGAAGGGGTCAATATTGAGATAATATTTGCAGGCAGGTCAAATGTAGGTAAATCTTCGATCATTAAGCAAATAACCGGAAAGAATGTAAAGGTCGGCAAACGACCAGGAGTAACACTGAAGCCTACACATATACGCTATCAGGACCTGCTGATAACAGACCTTCCGGGCTTTGGTTTTATGAGCGGGGTCAAGGACCGTAAACAGGATATTGTAAAGGACCAGATAGTCCGCTATATAGAGAACAATACACAGAGGATAAGGATAGCGGTGTTGGTGATCGATGGTGCTATGTTCCTGGACGTTACCAGGCGCTGGGAGCAGAGAAATGAGATTCCTATAGATATAGAGCTTTTTGAACTTTTTCAGGAGCTTGGAATAGATACAATACTTGCTGTAAACAAGATTGACAAGATAAAGGATGCTGCGCCTGATAGCACCCTTGATGACATATGTAATAAACTTAACATGATGCCTCCCTGGAGACAGTGGCTTGATACAGTTGCGCCTGTATGTGCCAAAAAAAATGAAATTGCATCCCTAAAGTCACTTATCAGAAGGAAACTTCATGAGGATAGAAGAGATGACCTCTTCAAATACTTCTAGGTTCAAACTTTTATGGTTCTTCATGTGTATGGATTTTCTGCAGGTTGTGTATCACTATTGAAAGGGTCACCTTACCTTAAATGATGCACCCATTGCAGTAGCGATCCTTTCACATTCCCCTATATCGATACCTGGTTGTGCCACAACGGTCATCCGTGTACTCATACCAGCCTCTATTGCCGTTTTTGTAAAATCCAAAACTGCCTTATAGGCTCCTTTGTATAAAGGTTTACACAAAAGCTCATATTTTTCTTCAGATTCCGCATTAAGACTGACAGAAACAGAGTCTACTCCCGCAGCTTTAAGCTCTCGGACAACATTCCTTCCAGGATACATAAGGGATGCGTGGCCATTGGTATCAAGCCTCACTTTTTTACCCTTTTGCTTTAACCATGAGCTTATATGCAACACTGTATCAAGCCTGCATGTTGGCTCACCAAAACCCGTGAAGACTATTTCCTTGTATACTGCAAGATCACGGCTTTTGAGGTCCTTTATTATCTCTTCAACCGAAGGTTCCCGTAAGAGGCGCAGATCATATCCATAGACACCATTACAAGTATTGCGTAGACAAAAAACACAGTCTGCACTACATTGGTTGGTTATGTTAAGGTAAAGGTTACCATGGGCCTCATAGCATATGGTGTCCTCATGCTTTGGAATAATGTTCTCATTTCCTTGCATTATTTAGCTCCTCTTTAGGTCCTATGATAATTCTATATTCTACTGTATAGTTGCTATTGATCCTGTTCCATGTTCTTTCTGTAAATATGATCTGATCAAATGATATACATATACATATTATTTGGCCCATATACCACCGGGAATTATCCTGTAGCCTGTAGAGGGAAGTTCTTTTAAGAAATACATCTGTGCTCCGATATCTTCCTGAAGCTCCACATATTCCCTTATATACCACTCTCCCTCATACATATCCAGAACTCTGAGGGTCTGGTTGTTTACCCAGTAGATTTCCCCCTGTATGGGAGATGAT
>PXAV01000066.1 GCA_003565715.1 Methanosarcinaceae archaeon | reverse complement strand
GTCCGGATAGATGGTGCCCTGTATAAGATACTCAGCTTCAAGCAGCTTTGCCTCTTCTTCAAAGACACGTATAAAGGTATTGCCAACAGCCTTACGTTTTTCTTCCGGGTCCTCTATCCCGGCAAGGGCTGAAAGGAATCTATCCTTTGCATCGATGACCTGGAGGTTCATATCAGAGAATATCTCTTTGATCCTGTCGGTCTCACCTTTGCGCATCAGACCTGTATCAATATAGATCGGTGTCAGTTTGTCTCCAATAGCGCTGTGTGCAAGTACTGCACATACAGAGCTGTCAACACCTCCGGAAAGTGCTATTATAGCCCTGCCATCTATCTGCTGTTTTATCTTTTCTATTGCATTGGGAATGAATTTATGTGCTTTTACCATAAGTGAGAACTCCGAAAACGAGGTTTTTACTGAGATAGTATTTCGTACATATTAATGCTATCCCGTAAATAAGAGATTTGCTCAAAGATACAGGAGAATGTGCATGTATATAATGACAAGCACTATACTATGTTATCACAATAGAATAAGTAATGCAACAATATTGAAATATTACTTTCACCCTGCACACTGGATACTCAAATACATCGGTAACCTATATGCAGGAAAAACAACTATGGTCTAAAAATGCATGAGACTCTCAGGAAATACTTTGGATATTCTGATTTCCGCCCCCTTCAGGAGAACATTATCAAAGATGTTCTAAATGACAGGGATACCTTTGTCCTTATGCCCACAGGAGGAGGAAAATCACTTTGTTATCAACTCCCTGCATTGTTAAAAGCAGGTATTACAATTGTTGTATCACCACTTATCTCCTTGATGAAGGACCAGGTCGATAGTCTGAAAGAAAGCGGCATTAATGCTGCGTATCTCAACAGTACTTTAAAGCCTGTTGAGTCAAGAAAACTATATGCGGACTTAAAGAATGGAGACATAAAGATCCTTTACATAGCACCTGAAAGACTTAATATGTCCCATACCATCGACCTCCTCAAAACCTTGAATGTAGGTCTTTTTGCAATTGATGAGAGCCATTGCATCTCTGAGTGGGGGCATGATTTCAGGCCGGAATACCGCAGGTTGAACCTATTGAAGAAAATATTTCCAGACGTTCCCATTATAGCACTTACAGCAACTGCCACTCCAAAAGTAAGGGAAGACACAATCAAGCAACTTGCTATCAATGGATGCAGGACATATGTTGCAAGTTTTAATCGTGAGAACCTGTTCTATCGTGTAAGGGAAAAGAAGGAGACCTATAACAGCCTGCTGCAATATCTCAGAAAGAAAAAGGGCGATAGTGGTATAATCTATTGTCAAAGTCGCAGGACAGTTGACAGTCTTACCACAAAGCTGAGAAAAGATGGGTTCAATGCACTTGCATACCATGCAGGCCTTAGCGACCTCCAGAGAGGAAAAAATCAGGATATGTTCATAAAGGACAGGACTAATATCATTGTTGCAACTATCGCCTTTGGCATGGGTATAGACAAGCCTAATGTCCGCTTTGTGATTCATTACGACCTTCCCAAGAATCTGGAAGGTTATTATCAGGAAACAGGGCGTGGTGGCAGAGATGGTCTGGAATGTGAGTGCTTACTATTCTTCAGCCGTGGTGACAAGTACAAGATAGAGTATTTTATAAAGCAGAAGGAAAAGAAGGAAGATAGGGATATTGCCCTAAGACAGCTAATGGATATGGTGGATTATTGTGAAACCAGTACATGCCGCAGGAAAGTTTTACTCAGATATTTTGGAGAGGATACACCACAGGATAATTGCGGCAAGTGTGATATTTGCCTGCAGCCACGCGTAGAGGTTGATGGTACAGCAGATGCAAGACTGCTTCTAAATTGTATTTATGAGCTTGGCCAGCGTTACGGCATGAACCATGTCATTGATGTGCTAACAGGTAGCAGGGCCAAAAAAGTAACAGATAAGAAACATCACCTTCTGAAATGCTTCGGGCAGGGGGACATGCACCCCAAGACATTTTGGATTGATATTGCCCGGGAAATGATAAGAAAGGATATGATCAGAGTTGAAGGAACACGATATCCCATACTGCAACTAAGCAGCAAGAGTGAGGAGCTGCTAAATGGTAAACTATCTTTTCTCTTCACAAGAAAAGTAGAAGAAGTCGACAAAAGAAATAATAATGGAACACTGATAAATGTTTCCAAAGATAATAAGGAAGATGTCAATGGATCTACTGTAGTTGTTCACAGAAAGATCAACAACGACCCGGACAATGGTCTTTTTAACCGGCTAAAGGAGTTGCGCATATCCCTTGCACAGATGCAGGATGTACCACCTTACATAGTATTTGCGGACACAAGCTTGCGTCAGATGGCGGCAAAGAAACCTAAGAACAAAGAAGAGATGTTGAAGATAACTGGTGTTGGAGAGTATAAGCTCAAAAAATACGGGGATCTGTTTCTAAAAGAGATAGAAAAACATTGTAAAACCACACAGGAAAAAGATAAATGTGAAAAACAATCCTTTCGCATCGATCATGGGTCAGAGGAAACATTGAAATTCAACACAGATCTTTCTGATCCATCCTCTTCAATTCCAGAGCGAGAAGTAAAAAAAGAAGATGTTATCAGGGCCATGGACATGCTTGAGGATGAGCTTGTTACAATGATTAAGAAAAAGCTTGGGGTAGTGCATTCTGATGATGATATCAGGACCATCTACCAGTCCATCATAAAAAAATAGTTATAACATCATAAACTGCATTGTAAGATAGAATATAAGGTCACCAAAAACCACTGCAGTAATAAATCCGGCAGTTATGGGAATCATAAAAGGCAATCCAGGAGTTACCCAAACACCGCCCTCTATCTTGCCATTTTTGTACAAGCTCTGAAGCTCATATATGACATTAGATGTTATCTCTGTACCCGACCTTGTGAATTTGAAGTTTACTCCTTCTTTTGTTCTGCCATAGGACTCCATCATGCGGAAATGGCCCTTTTTAAGTTCATTGATAGGCATGATATAACCAATGAACATATATAGAGGGTTTTTTAGCGAAGCTTTGGGATTTGTCACCAGGTTGTAGGTGAAAAGCCCTATAGGGACTACAATAGTAAGAAGGACAGAGTTAGCAAATACACTGAAAGCAAAAATATTGATAGGTGGGACACCACTGATTGGGAGCACGTTCTGCCCCAGTGTGATCAAAGGATAGGCCGGTATTATTAGTGATATTACCATTAGAACCTTGGCATCAGCTCCTCCAAAAGCACCAAGCTGGAAAAGTATATAAACAAAAGCAAAGATGAAGAGGAAAGACAGTACATTCCTTATCAGGTAAGGAAGACCGAACATAAGCAGGTCATGCATAATGAATATGTAGCCCACACCAAACATCACTACCAACACTTCATTGGCCACACGTCTTGTCTTGATGTCACTATAACAGGCATATAATAAAAAAGGCATGCATGAAAGCACTTTCAGTATTTCGATCATTTCAGTGTTTCTCCCATTTCTTAAGATTCATAACTTCTGAAAGGGTCGATCCACGGCGGATCTCTTCAAAAAGACGCTGTTCAGCCTTCTCTACTTCCTTTGCGCGCCTTGCTACCTCATAGGCATT
>PXAV01000123.1 GCA_003565715.1 Methanosarcinaceae archaeon | reverse complement strand
TTTCAATCAAAAGCCTTTTTAATGAGTGTATACATAGTGAAAAATATCAATCTGATTAGCTAAGGTATAATCAGACTTTCCTATTGAAGGCAGGTAAAAATCGGGGTGTTCTTGACTGCAAAGCTTCAGCCCGCCCGAGGCTCTTAACAAAATATTAAAGAATGAGTTCAACTATCAAAATTTTCATTCAGACACCAGCATAATAATTGCAAACATAAATGTTTGCATTTAAAAACGGCACCTATATCCGCATCATTTTGCTGGCATAAATATATCTACAATATGATGCTTCTGCGGATGTTCATCTGGGCTGTTCAAATATAACTCATAGCTTGCCCTGGACATGTCTATATCAAGGTTATTTTCCATCATCCATTCAACTACCTTTTCCCATGTAGGGGCATACTCTTCAGGCCCGGTCAGTTCTGTCCGCATCACCACATACTTTCCTCCCGGGAGCTTTTTCTTTTTTATCTCCCCCTCAACTTCAACATCATCATCAATGGTAATACAAACATCCAGTTTAAGCTCTTCAGGAGGCGTAACGCCAGGGTCATCATAATAGGCTGACATCATAACCGTATCTTTCTCCATCAATTGCTTTGGACCTGCCCAGCCACAGAGTTTACCGAATAACTCTTCAAAGACCTCAGTATTTCCCAGGTAGTTACCTACATATGAAACATATGCCACATTTCTGCCTTCTATCTCTCTGATCTCAGGTTCGTTTAAAATTTCCACTCTTATCACCTTTTTTTATTCACAATATGTTCTGTAATATATGTGCTTATTTGTTGCGGGTTTTTTAGATATGTGCATGACATAAAAAAAGAGCATCCGGATTGCATCTTATTTCCTGGAAACATTGGAGGATTTTAATCATTTCTTCCCCCTGCTCCGCTTATCCCTCACATAAAAAAGAACACTTTTCCCCACTCCACTCTGGGACCTTTTGTCGATCTCAAACAGTCCTGTTGCCTCAACCAGTTCTCCAAGCTTCTTGTAGCCGTAGTTCCTGGGATCAAAGTCAGGGCTGCGCTTGATAAGATTTCCTCCTACCTCGGCAAGGAATGCCCATCCATCATCATCAGCAGAATCTTCCACTGCGTTTCTCAGGTGGTTTATCAGTCTTGAATCTCTTTTAAGTTGATTTGTGCTCCATTTACTTTCTTTTGCTGATGATGGAATATCTGAGCCCGTATCATCTTCTTTTCGAAGGTTCTCGGTATAGATGAATTTGTCACAGGCGGCTATAAAGGCCAGAGGTGTCTTCTTTTCACCAAAACCATAGACCTTAAGGCCTGCTTCCCTTATTCTTTGTGACAGGCGGGTAAAATCACTATCACTTGATACAATGCAAAAACCATCCAGCTTCTCTGTATAGAGCAGGTCCATAGCATCAATTATAAGTGAACTGTCCGTTGCATTCTTACCGGTCGTGTATGCAAATTGCTGTATGGGCTGTATGGAATGTTCAAGCAGTGATTCTTTCCATGAGCCAAGGTTTGGTGAGGTCCAGTCCCCATATATCCTCCTTACACTGGCAACACCGTATATTGCAATCTCATCCATCAATCCCTCTATTGTTGAAGGTTGCGCATTATCAGCATCAATTAGTACGGCCAGTTTATCCTGATCAATATTCTCTTCCATCTTGGGCACCTTATACTTCATAACTAAAAGGTAAACAAGCCATATAAGAATTTAGTATATGTATAGACAAAAAAAGTTGAAGCATAAAAAAGCATTAAAATGATAATGTTTACATTTAACAGTCATTTTTGCATTAAAGATAATTACAAGAAGGATGCCTGATAAAAAAAAGATTTGAGAAAAGTCATTATAATATAAAAAGAGATTTTTCACTTCCCTGCCTTTCTCATACTTTTCATTTTTTCAAGCTCATTCTCAAGCTCTCTTATCTTCACTTCATCTATCTTGTCTGCGAGCTCATCAAGCTCATGGTCTGCCATCTTTATTGAGCTTTGCAGTTTTTCTATGATATTCTTCTCAAGGCTGAGTCTTTGTTTCTTTGTTTCGCTTACAAGGTCATCTACAAGCATCTTGCCTTCTTCCTTGCTGAGTTTACCTGCCTCTACTTTTTCTTTGACAAATTCTCTAATCCTCTCTTCTGATAATGCTGCAAGACCAGCTCCAATAAGAGCCGCAGCTCCCAGAAGACCTGCTTTTTTCATTTTATCCATGTACTTTCTCTCCCTCTTAATATAATGAATGATCGACTCTAGGCCTATGAACTCACGAATGTACCGATGCAATATATTCCAATGTATGTACTACAGTCTTTCCCACGAAGTTAAATCCTAACATACTTTACTATGAGTGGCTACAATATAAATCTACTGAGGTTTAGCTTAATAGCACTCTTTCTTAGGTACATGATATTATTAGCTATGATACGATCATATGTTATTAGGAAAGCTATCAAAAAACAAAGAAACGTCCCTAAGGGTTTGTAGTCACATAATAGAAACTATGGTCTGTAAAGTACAAAAAAGTTAAAAGCATAACAAATAGTTACAAAAACCCATCAATGCCTTGAGAACCAGTCCCACACCTCTCCTACTTCTGTGTTGTCAACATCCACGACCTTAAAGGTCTTTCCGGATGGTGATGATAATACTGCGGCCCGCACTGTGCTCAGAGCACTTCTGCGCTGGAAGGGATTAGAGCTGATCTCAAGGGATTGTATATGATTTTGCATGATAAGTATCTGGTAGCGGTTTATATTGCGAAAACGTAGTGTAAGCTGTTTATTATCCAGCACTGTTGCTCCGGTCCTGTAGCGCGACAGTCCCAGAAGGAAAGCAGGAGGAAGGAGCAGAAGTGCAAGCCACCCATAAGGAAACATCTGCAGAGGTATGATCAATATCAATACCAAGGCCGTTGCACGAAACAGGTAACGTTTGCAGGCTCTCTTTGGAAGTGGGCTCATTGATCCAGGAATTCGGTATTCGGGTAATATCTGCTCCAGGAAGACGCTCAGGTCTTTTTTGCGCAATATAGGGCAAATGATCGTCACATAGTCTTGCTCCCTTAATCCTCCTCCTGCAACCTCGGAGGTAATTGAACACAGGCCAATGGGCTGTCTCATTAAACCCTCCTGTATTGACAGTGCCTGTACTCTATTTATCTTCAAAGTGAATTCCTTCTGCTCGATCAGCCCCCACGAGACCCTCAGATATTCGTCCTGCCGAAGTATAGTAAAGTTTGCATATTGCACCATAAAAACAACAATTGAGATAAGCCAGGAAATTAGCAGAAGCAATAGTAGTATCGATGCTATCAGAAAGATGTCCGTTTCGCTTGCAGGGATTATCTGCATTATAAGATAATCAATAATATTCTGGGGTATGTATGGGTAGAACTGTGAAAATAGTGCTGCAATGACAGAGAATAATAACATGAACCTTCCTGATGTTGCACCTGCCAGGAACATGTTCCATACCGGGACAACATAAGTTGCTTTAACTCTTGGCTCTTCCAAGTTCTCAGTCCCCGGTTCAGCATCTGTTACTTCATCAACAGCCTCTGAATGCATCCGGGACTTGTTCTCTAAATATGATTTAATCCTCTGCGTTTCTTCTGTTTTAACGGCACTGAGAAATATCTCAGATTCCATGCCTCCCCCGGCCGTTTCTATCTGCACGGTAGCAACACCCAGTAAACGCTGCACCAGGCCCGTGCGTATGTTCACGGTTTGCACTCTCTCTCTTTTGATGGACCTCTCTTTTTTAAATATAAGACCTCTTTTTATATGCAGATATCCATCTTCATATCTGTAGGTATATAGATACCATCTTAATGTTGAAAGTGAGAGAAAGGCTATCACAAAAACAACCAATGCCCCAAGATAAGGTCTTATATCACTCCAACCAATGTCCCCGTTCATTGTCAGCAAGAAAATGAACAGTGGTGGAAGCCCATAGACAAAGGTCCTTACAGCTTCCAGAATGATCATTACAGGATGCTGGCGTTTTACATCAGACATCTTCATCACTCACTCTGGCCAGAGCAGCTATCTCTCCCATAAGTTCTGAAGCTTTTTCCTTTGATAATGCAGGGATCCGATGGTCGGTAGCTGCAGTTGATATCCTTAATGTCGCCAGTCCAAAATATCGCATAACAGGCCCATATTCTGTATCAACATGCTGTACTCTTATCATCGGTATGAGAGTGCGTCTTATTATGAAAATGCCATGCTGGATATCTATCTCATCTTCCCGGATCTCATAGCGCCAGAACCTTATCCTGAGCTGGGGTGCTATAATCGAATCCCATATAGTGTAAATCGTAACGGCTCCAATAGCAGCCCATCCCCACATATCAGGCAGCTCCCATAATCTATCCTTAAATAACAGATATGCCACAGGGATCAGAAGGAGAACAAGACCTTCCAGTATGCCTCCAAAAAACCAGGCCTTTAATGCACGTGGATCTATACGCTCTGAAGGTTCATCCTTAAGCATGGTATTACTCCTCATTTCACTTTCCAAACCCATTGAAAAATCCCATCTCATAAACAGTTTATGGACACATTCACATGTTTGCGGTCCTATGATGACTGCATATAAGGTGCTATAGTCAATATTTATCTCTGGGAATTGATTTTTTAATATAAATACTATCTCTTCAGACAATTTTACCTTCATTCACATTTTAATGAACCCGACGAATAAGCGATGAACACTGATGACTACTCTCTGTTGAACTTGGTTGCATTATAAACAAACTTCCAGACAGGTATAGTTTCCTAGTTTCTCCTCATTACCACAGCTGCCAGCAAAGCAAACACCAAAGACAAAGCCCCAAAACCAGGAATTCCCCTCACGTCCCCTTCCTTAGAATTGTCGCCACTCTGCTCTACAGAAGTCTGCGGACCTTCATAATACTCATTGGAAATAGTAACGTATGCAGCAGTGAACTCTCCACTTATAATTCTTCTGGCCGTATCCAGGTCTGTCATCTGATAGTAAAAGTTAATAGGTGTGCTACCACCTGCCCACTCCTCATTAGGTGCCACTATCCATTCAAAGACTCTAGTTTCGTTTTCCTCTATTGTACTTCGTGTTCCTTCATTCAAACTCGATGTCGGTCCTTCTATTATGTCAAAATCACTGTTGCCAATAGATGTCAACCGAGCTGATAAGAGACACTTTTTGTAACTTGTCACTTCAAACCTAAGTGTGAACGGTTCACCAATTTTTAGAAGTGGTTTTGGAGTTGTTGTATTGGGAACTAACTGGTCATTGTAATAGAAATCGATTTTACCATACTGACTTTGTGATGTTGCAGGTACAGACAACAGTGCTAATATACACATGCTAAACATAAAAAACATTAAAAAGATCTTATAGTTCATATTTTTCCTCATATCTGTGATTCAAAATCATCATAGGCAATTGATCTCTCATCCCTTCCTCCAACTTTATCTCCCACCCCTTTTGGTCCAGGGCCCACAACAGTTGCTGCATAACCTGAAAAGCCAAACTCTATCCGCTGGTTGTCTCCTATGTAAATCAAGCTCCCATCAGAATCTCTTTTTGTTGGATGAAAAACTTCATCATTTTTACGAACATAAACCTGTGCATCGTGTCCGAAGTGGGGATTGAAAAGGCATTGATTGTCATGATCGATAATTTTGAATGTTTCATACATGCCTTTCACATTATATTCCCATATGTTCACAGTACAGATCCAGTGTGGTGGGATAACCGGCAGACCGGAGGGTACTAGTCTCATTGACTTTTGTAGTCTTTGTTCCATCTTTTCTGCCATATGTCCGGTGAGTTTATCAGTGGATTCATCCAGCATTCTCTGTAATTCTGCATTGATATTATCAAAGCATTCATCAATTGTTTCCTGGCAGAGTCTGATACTCTCTGATACCCCATCAGCTATTCCTATCCTCAGGTCAGCTTCCAGGCGGTACAATGCCACTTCAATCTCATAAGGTGATATGGTACTGTTATTGACCCTGATACTTTCGCTAAGCAGGATAAAAAGTTCTTCATTAAGTGTGCTGTCCGCAAGCATGTTCACAAGTTCTTCATCTGAAAGGGTATTAATGTAGGTTGCAGTTATCAGGCGGACCTCAGAATAGCTGATCCAGGTACTAAGGACCGGGTCCTTTGATACCTCTTCAGCAATCACATCTGGTAACTGATGCCTGACAGCTGCACTGTACTCAGTCACCATTATGTTGCGGTTCTGCTCAATGAGTGCGGTGTCAACCGACATACCATTCATAACAAGCTCCTCACTCTGGGAACCGATATCATCTATCAGGGAGTTGATCTCAGAGTTCATATCTGCTATATTCTTGCTCATGGACTGTGCAATCGCATCTTTGAGGGGTCCCGTACCTTTTTCCAGCATTTCTGCAATGCTGTCTCCAATTCCCGTTGAGAACACACAGACATTGCGCACTCCAAGTGGGTATATTACCAGTCCTGTGGCTTCATCGGTCCACATATATTGGCCCTGCATGTCAAAACCCGGGTCGTGGTACAGATAGTCGGGGTACTGGTCAACCAGGATTGTCATGTTCTCTGTCCAGTTGTATTTGCTGTCTGGCATCCCTACCACCTGCATTGTCCCGATCACACCCATCTCTGATGCAAGGGCAGTGGATGCAATATCGATTGCCGGATTGTTGAAGAGTACATCAGTGGGGACTGCATTCTTCAACAGGCCTGTTATGGAATATCCCTGCTCCCGGTCAAAGGACCCATCAATGTAGTCATCGAACGAATCACTGATATCCCGATTCCTCTCCTGGATCTCTTTGAGCAGGCGCTCGTAGGCTTCGTTCTTTGCAATGGCACGGGAAGCATCGCTACTTGTTATGAACTGGCCTGAATCTAAATGTTCTTCAATATTTATGAATCTCTCACGCTTTGCACTGTCTGAAATCTCTGAAGCAATATCAAGTGAAGCTTCCTGTATAAGATGTGTAGGATTCCTTCCAAGGTTTTCACCTAGCAGGGATATCTCTCGTGTGGGGTTTTCGGTGTTGATGGCATTGAACATGATCTCCATTTCCTGTGCCATTTCCTTTTTCAGCCAGACTGGTATGTCGCAGTAGACCTTTTCTGCAGGAAGGAATGTCCTGTCTGCATATGTCCGGTAATCACTTTTGATCTGATGCAGTTTTACAGAGATCTCTTGTTCTCGATATTTATCCGCTGCATCACTGCATCCGGGGTCCTGTACTTTGCTGCCATTAATGATCACCGTTGTATTCTTGTAATCATTCAAGCTTCCGGGTCCGTAGATGGAGTTGATGCCAGCATAGCCACCAGAAGGGAGATACTGGTGATATACGATGCTCATGTTCTCGTTCTCTGTCTGACTATGCCTTATTTTCTCAATGCTTTCAAGAAGCCTTCTCTGTGAACCGGAAGAATGTCCGGAGAAAAAGTTCCAGTTACCTCCCTCTTCTGTAGGGGTATACGTTTGATAGGACCAGTGATAGGTATAGTATATATCCCAGCGGGTTTCCACTTCAAGCCTTACATTATAAGTGACTCTCCAGTCCAAAGTCCGGTTCTCATACAGCAGATAGTCATACTCACGTTCAGAATCCACCAGTTTATCGTTGCCCAGGTATTCATAATTAACATCAATACCATCAAATTCTATGTGTGTGGACACATGATCTACATCAACACTCGTATAATACCATCTGTGGGACGACGCGTCCACATTAACCCGGTGTTCAACATCAAGGGTACCATTCCACGTGTGGTCCGGTGTCAGAGCACATGTATGCGAAAAAGATAATGGATGATAACTGGTCCATGTAACTGCCTTGGCGTTTCTTGAAGACCCTCCCTGGTATGATACATGATCATAACTTGTGGGGCCAAACTGCAGATCATATGGGAAGGCTTGATCAAAACCATCCCTGAATACCTGACCCTTTATTGTGCCACTGTATACTTCACGGGTCACATCGTGTAACAGATCAGGTTCGCTTATGCTCCATTTCCTGTCATCGTATATCCAATTGCTGTACACCTCGCTGGTGAAATTGGATACGGAGATAACAATATTTGATGTTTCTTCAATCTCCTCTATGCTGGTATTGGCATCCCTCATGGACTCGTTTATACCTTCTGAAACACTTATATTGAAAGTACCCTTTCCTGCAAGAGCTTCATATGTAGTGGTCAGGTTTTTATTTTTCTCCTCTTCGAACCTGCTAGTATCACGTTTGATATCGTTGTAGAGGACTTTGCCATTATAATAGGTGGTGTAAGTTAACGCCCATGGATCCACCGAGTCAAATATCTTCTTCTGTGTGTAAAGAGTACCTACATTTACAGAAGCAGTCAATGAGGGCCCTGTTATGATATTAAGCGGACCTTTAAGGTAGTGTTGCCAGGGGCCATAGCTAAATGTCCTGATATTAGTGGCGCCCATTACAACGTCTGATGTAACACCTGAATTTAGCTCATTTTCATATTCGTTGACCAGATGTTCAAGTAAAGGCATCCTTGAAGTGATATGAGATGTTATATCCATAGAACCCTGATATGTGTTATTTGTGCTAAGATCAACCAAAGTGTAGTTAAGGTTACTGACAGTCATTGTAAAATATAGGGGATATTCATGCTCTCCTACCACAAGTGCAGAGCTTTCAAGCTCTCTTTTTAAAGATGCGTTTATTTTATCTATGCGTATCTGTGATGGATAAACATGCGGCTCTATGTTGATCGCATAGTTATTGAATGTATATTGGTTCGCCTGGTAATTTGTCCTGAGGTAATCGTTGAAGTATTCAGCAGTGATATCTTTAAGTGGACTACTGCCCACATGGAACCAATTTACAGCCTTTGTCTCATTAGCATATTCCAGAATGACATAGGTGTGTGCATATTCTGCATCCCAGGGAATTATTATTTCCTCTTCGAACACAGAACTGCTCCAGAAAGAATGGGAATCATCATAGGTTATACTTTTATATATCCTTCCTGAATCACTTTTTACGGTAAGTGTTCTTGGATGTTCTGAGAAGAGGCATGATATTGCTTTTGATACATCTGAGGGGAGGGTCACAGAAATCCTTACAGTTTCCCCCGGTTCAACATTGCGACTTTGAGGATAAACGGAAAACCCATCATATTCCTTTATCTTTTTTGAAGTACCCTCCGGGGTTACTACAGGATGTTCTCCATACCATGCAAGAGCCTGCATACCAGCGTAATTGAGACAGCGGGCAAGGTCTGATGATACCATGTCCATAGCAGTTCTTTCCATATCATTTACATCAGTACCATGGATGACCTTTGCAAGTTCATAGTCAGTTTTCATTATGTATACTGATGCCAGAACTGAAAACAGGAGTATGAACACACCGATCACTGCAAAGGGTATGTATGCCCTTTCATCCTGCAAAAGGCCGGTTTTTGTGTTCGAACTGCCCGATTTCATGTGTCTGCTATTCCTGAGATGTTTTCTATCTTTCCTGGATGAACTTCCGATTTCATCCTATTACAAATTTTTATCTATTTCCTATATTATTTTTAATTATGCAATCTTTTATAATGCGTTACTTGAGCAGTGCAGGACAGAAGTTTATTTAAACTTTGTTATTTTATTTTCTAGTTTAGCAAGGTATATAAAAAAATATTATTTATGCAATATTCTACTTAAATTAAAATCATTTGTAGTAACCGTATATTTGATTGGATTAATTTGCAGGGCCGCGGTCTGCATGACCACATTCGGGATGGAAAAGGTAGGTAATATGGCAGGAATTAATCGAAACTGTAAAATATAGTACATTTGTACTAGCCATAAAAGACAATGCTACCATCCAGATTAACAAAAACTTAGGACTATAATACATAATGGTTCATCGTAGCAACTAATATGTTAAGTTCCTGTTAAGAATTATTCATATTATCGGGTTGAAAGAAAATGAAGATCAATAAACCAAGAGGTACACGTGATTTCCTCCCGGAGGACACAAAGCGCAGAAGATATGTGGAAAACATTTTACGTCAGGTCGTTAAGAACTGGGGGTTTAATGAAATAATCACACCTACATTTGAGAATCTGGATCTCTTCACACTCAAATCAGGAGAAGGAATTGTGGGGGAGCTTTATAATTTCACAGACAAAGGTGGCAGGGAGATGAGCTTGCGCCCGGAGTTAACAGCTCCTGTCATGAGGATGTATGTAAATGAGATGCAGGCATATCAGCAGCCAACAAAGCTTTTTTATTTTGAGAACTGCTTCCGTTATGAAAGACCTCAGAAAGGAAGATTCAGGGAGTTCTGGCAGTTTGGTGTGGAGCTTATTGGCAGTAGTAAGGCTGATGCTGATGCTGAGGTTATTGCACTTGCAACAGAGATGTTAAAATCTGTGGGTATAAAGGGAAAGCTGCATGTAAATAATCTTGGTGTTATAAGATATCTTCTAAGTACACTGGACCTGGAACATCAAAGCAAGATCATGAGACTTGTTGATAAGAAGGATGACAAAGGAATTGATGACTTTCTTGAAGAGATAAATGCTCCCGCAGACTTACGCATTAAGCTATTGGAACTGATATGTCTTACCGGGCAGGATGCTATTGAAAAGGCTAAAAAGTTAGTTGGTAATATTCCGGAGATAGAAAACTTCCAGGAGCTCCTCAAACTCCTGGATGCTTATGGTGTAGAATACATAATAGATTTTGGGATAGCAAGGGGTCTTGATTATTATACAGGCACTGTATTTGAAATATATGCAGAAGGACTAGGTGCCCAGAATCAGGTTTGTGGAGGCGGTTCCTATAAGCTTATCAAGCTTTTTGGCGGGGGGGATGTTCCTTCAACAGGATTTGGTCTTGGTTTTGACAGGATCATGGAGGTCTGTAATTTAGAGGCTCCTGATGATACACCGGTTGTGCTCATTGCTAAAGAAAGCACAAGGCTTGATGCTATCCGAACAGCTATGAGGCTCAGACCATACATGCCTGTATATACCGATATTATGAAGAGGAATTTCAAGGCACAGTTGTCCTATGCAAGCAACATTGGTGCAGGATATGTGATAATTATCGGGGAGAAGGAAGTAGAATCTGATAAGCTAACCCTTAAAGATATGGAAAACGGTGTTCAGGAGCTTTTGAGCATAGATGAAGTGATCATGAGACTTGGTAATAGATAATTGAAAGAATAATACTGCTAGCGTTATGTTCACTCCAATGAAAAGGTTCAGTATTGATAATAGGGCATCTGATGCTCTGCCAATGAGAATGGTTGTTGCAGTGATAGCCATGGGGTTTTTGATTATACTGCTTTCTGTGGCAATATCATCTCTTATTGAGAAAGAAGAGATTCATGCTACAGAAGCTGTTGTATCTGATATAGTAGCCCATGCAGAGCAGATGTCTTCTAGGGGTGCTGGCAGTGTGGTAACACTGGATATACATATCCCCTCCAATGCAAGGATTGTCATGGGTGCAATGCCTGATGATGAGGATGCGTGGCCTTTGGATTCACAGAACTACTACTTTCTGATAAATGACAAACAGTTCATAAGGGTATCAAATGCGTTTTATGCCAATTCTATGCTAAGTGGATGTTTTGTAATAGGCCCTGGGCAACATATAATTACACTTGAAAGTGTACGCGATCAAAATGGAAAAATTCTTATTACACTTGATGATAAGTCGCAAGTGCAATGAAAGAAGAAAAAGAAGTACTTATCATATCTCATCTTACCTCTTCCCTGAGTGCAAATACCATCAAGCGTACTAAAGGAACTGAAACTATATTTGATGATGAGAAAGCATGGGCAGACCTTATACTTTCAAAGAGCGCACTTATTATCGCATCTGCCATAATCCTCTTATCAGTATACAATATGGGCTTTGTCTCATCTGATGTGGTCAAGAAAAATGAAATAGAATCCCTAACCTATACCATTGCTTCAGAAATAGATTCGGTTGGTTCAGCTCGCCTGGATACAGATCAGGCATCAAAGAACTACAGTTTTGATGTGTATGCAGGAAGAAGTATTATCTATGAAGGACTGGAGATTTCAGTAAGTGGGGAATATGTGCGATGCATTCTTTCTGATGAGAAACACACCATTTATTCCGCAAGACAACTCAGTTACAGGACAATTCCTATTAGTCCATGTGAACTCCAAAATCTGCTCAGTTGCAGATTTGCAGCAGATGGAAGTATAAACCACCCCATAAATTCATCGTTCCCTTACAGTGAACTAACTAATTTTCTGGGAACTGCAGCAACACAGGAGCGTAACCTGAATTTAAGTAGGGATGTTCGAATTGAGAAAGTATCAGTTTTTGTAACAGATGGTAATGGGGTGAAAGAGCTTGAGTATGTCCTCGTTTACCAGTGATGAGCGGGCTTTCCTTGAACCGAATAACGACATAATAAACACTGCAATAGTTGTTGTTGGGTTTGTTGTTTTTGCAACGATACTTTCACAGACATTTATTGCATTCAGTGATGGCTCAAATGCTCTTGAGAAGTACGAACAGGCTTCAATGATAGCCAGGGACATTGCACATTATCCTCCTATTCAGGGAAGCGGGTCTGCAATGATATCAGCTCATGCACTTGATAACATTACCCATCCGGTGGCAGACCAAGTAGGTCACTACATGTTCTTCCAGCGCTTTTCCCCAAACCTGGACATGTATGTGGAAGTACGCACAGATGATGGTATCCATCAATGGACTATCAGTGATGGAGCATCTCCTTCAGTGGGGAGGGACGTGATAGCTGCATAATTACCAGTCGTCATTGAACTTGGGAGTAACGTGCGGTGTGTTCCGGGAACAATTACAGTGAAGGTGGTAAAGAACAGGTGGAAATGAACTTTTTATGGGGAAACAGGAGATTCCAATATGCACCTTAACGATCTGTCACTCAAAAAAACATCATCTGAAAAGGAATTTACTAAGAATATGATCTCAAACAAGAGAAATTCCAGGAAAAGAAAGAAAGGAAAAGAAGGGCTATTAAAAGATCAGAAAGCACTCTCCTCAAGTATTGATGCTCTACTTTTCCTTTTGTTCGTATCTGTTGCTGCAACCATTCTAATGCCATCTATTGTTGCTGACAATCAATATCGTTCATCAGGGCACATATCTGCACAACATATGGTAACATCCCTGACATATACAGTAATGAGCACTACAGTTGATGAGTTTGGATATAAATTAGAACCGATACAAATTGAAGGATTTGATTTAAACCTTAAAGAAAGTCCTATTATTGGAAACGCTTCAAGGGTCATATTCACAAAAGATCAAAGACACCGCACCCTTTCTGACCTTGTTGCGGAAGGTCTTGTATTAGGTCTCAGTATGCAAGTGGATGATACAGAAAAACCCCTCAATACCATGACAAACATGCATATAATTGAAGCGGAAAAACAAATCCAAAACCATCTTGACAGGACAATAGGGCAGAGATATAATTACAGGCTTGAAGCCTCTTGGCACCCCGTCATTGGATATAGTACACAAAGTGAGATAATAATAGGTGATAGGGCTCCAGGAAACGCAATTAAACAAAATGCAAGGATATCAATGCCTGTCACATATCCTGTAACCAAAGAAGAGATCTATTCTCCCTTCAATGAAACAAGTATAGACAACGCTATGAACTCGAAGGACCCTCAAAAAGAGCTGCGTGACATTTTCAATATCAGTATATGCATTGCTTCTGAGGGCTGTGCATCACTTATCACTGAAATTATGTTCCCCTATGACTATCTTTCATCAATGGAGGGTGATCATGGATCTGTGAGAAGAGAACATCTTGTATTTATGTACGGGCCGGAGGATGAGGACTATACAAACTCTCTGATGCATAGTTTGCTCAAGTCTGTAGACTACACAGTCAGTGAACTTTATGGAATGAATACACTAGTGTCCCATGAAGATGGAAGTATCGATATTAGTTCTATTGACAGTGCTCAATATAAATTATTTGCAATGAACAGGGACCTTATTTGTGCCCACATCATTGAATACCATTCCTATGATATAGACCATACAATATACATGATGATTAATACCAAAGACAACAGTACCAGATATGAACTTGCAATTGACTGTCTTGATGCCATACACAGCACAGCTAATTCCGCAGGTGCAGAACTTGTGCTGATGATATGGTAACGGTCACTATGAAAAGGTTGAGGACCTGTGTCTATGGTATGCCTTCAACCAGATCATCAAGCATAGAGCAGGAAGACAACTGCATTCATATCCGCATAGAATCAGAGATATGAGATTAATTCCATTTCTCTTAAAATGTTGTTATATAGGTATTTTGCTGTCCTTTCAACAGCTTAGGAAATCGAGCATCCTAAGTTATTGAAAAAACCTCTTAATAAACCGAAGGAACTTCAGCTAAAACTATCAGCTAAGGCCAAGCTATTGTTCCTGGATATTTGAACGTTGAAGTAATGATAGTAAATCATAGTTCGGCTTAGTCGATAAGTGATGCTGAGGACCAGTATCTGCTGCTAAATGAACCTACAAAGCAGCACGGTTCAAAAAACGATATTAAAAAATTGTAGGTATGAATGCATCATCAAAACTTTGCAATATTGGGTACACAAGAACAAAAAGAGGACAACGGCCTTAAGATCGTGGACATGATAATGGAGTCATCCTCCAGGCTCAGCACAGCATGAACCGCTGGAAAGAACTATGTGATCACTGAAGTTGGTCAGGGGCTTAAAAAAAAAATACTATTATTTTAATTAGAGGTAGCTCAAGAATGTAACATGATGCAGCAAAAGCTATCATTGTATAGCAATCTATAATCACAACATATATATCAGATGATGCTCTTCATAAGAAGCAATTCGCCAATCACATTAACATATTACCGGTTTGTCTCCCATGTTCTACAAACTGGTAAGTATCAAACATATGATCCAGAGATATGATCTATATATTTGATCAGGATTTAATTCATAAACAGATTACAATTACTAGGAGGAAGCTAATGGCAAAGATGCACACTCGTAGGAAAGGCAGCTCCGGACCTACAAGACCACTTCGCACCGAAGCACCTGCATGGTCTACAATGACAAGCGATGAGGTGACAAAAGTAGTTACTGACCTGTGGAAACAGGGAATAAGTACAAGTAAGATAGGTATGGTACTCAGGGATAAATACGGAGTACCTGATGCCAAGATAGTTACTGGCAAAAAGATAACAAAGATAATCAAAGATAATGGTGAGAAGCTAGCTCTACCTGAGGACCTTTATAACCTTATTGTAAAGGCTATTGCTATGAGGAAACATATGAGCTACAACCATCATGATGTTCACAACAAACGTTCTCTTCAGAACATCGAGTCCAAGATAAGAAGACTGGTTAAGTACTACCAGTCAAAGAAGGTCCTTCCAGCTGACTGGAAATATAAGCCACAGACGGCAGAGATGCTGATCACAAGGTGATTAGCTTATTGTGCCTGGTTATAAACAGGTACAATCTATTTTTTATATTTTTTGTTATTTCTGCTGTATTTTAATTTATTTATTTATTTATTTATTTATTTATTTATTTATTTATTTAT
>PXAV01000100.1 GCA_003565715.1 Methanosarcinaceae archaeon | reverse complement strand
GCGGTAATATAACCAGTTCATATGCAACAGGAGATGGAGATGCAAGCGGAGGGTCTGTTGAATGGGACTTTGTCGGTGGACTGGCTGGAAGTAATAGTGGCACTATTGCTACCTCCTATGCAACTGGAAACATAACTGGTTTTTCTGCAAGTGCAGGCGGTTTTGTTGGGGGTAACAGTGGTATTGTTATTAAATCTTACTCAACTGGAAGTGTATATGGTCTTGAAAAAGTAGGTGGTTTTGCCGGTAAGAATCAAGGCGATATAATCAATTCTTATTCAATTGGAAGCGTTTTTAGCTACTGGGATGCGGGCGGTCTAGTTGGATATAATGTTGGTACAATAACAAACTCTTATTCAACTGGGAATGTTATTGTCTATGAGAAAGTTGGTGTTGCTGGTGGTCTTGTTGGATATAATGATGGTACAATAACAAAATCATACTGGAACATAGAAACATCCGGCCAAGATGAAAGTGCAGGCGGCGAGGGCCGTACCACAGATGAAATGACATATCCTTATGCAGACAACACATATATTGACTGGGATTTTGAAGATATTTGGCTTATAGCTCCGGGAATAAACAAAGGATACCCGTATCTGCACCATTATCATGGTCCTGCACCTTCAATTGTGATAAAAAAGTACACTAACGGTAATTGTGCGCAATCAGATCCCATTCCAAAAATTACTATTGGTGATTTTGTAGAATGGAAATATGTTATTACAAATACAGGTAATGTTATCCTTACCAATATCACACTAATAGATGACAAGGAAGGTACTATCCCATGCCAATATAATGAGCTTATGCCGGGTGAAGCTATGGAATGTTATTATGAAGGAATAGCTGAATTGGTTCACTATGTGAACACTGCTTTTGTCACAGGTGAGTTCAATGGTATCACTGTCCAAGATAGTGACTATGGAGAATATTATGGATTTGAAAAACCGGATATTACTCCCCCTGATATCTCTATCCATTCCCCATCAACCGGCCAGTATTTCATGTCTCCCACTATAACCGTTTCTGGAACTGCCAGTGATGATATGGGACTGAGCAAGGTTGAAGTGAGAGTGGGGTCCGGTCAATGGCAAATTGCATCCGGTACAAATTCCTGGAGTACATCTGTTATTTTGTCACCAGGACAAAATACGATATATGCAAGAGCAACAGACACTTCTGGCAATATACAGGACACTTCTGTAACTGTAACTTATGACCCTGATGTTTCTATTGATCAATCGGCTAAGGTTCTACCACAGACACTAATGTCCTTGCAAGGTGCCAGATTCCAAGTAGCTATAGACATTGAATCAGGAAACTACGACCTGAGAGCGGTTGCTATTGATCTTGACTATGATGCCTCTGCTTTCGAAGTGAGGCAAATTACAAACAAGAACATACTTGGAACTGACGCTCTTATTGCGCCAGGTAGTGGCGATAATAAGGCAGGGACCATAACGTATGGTCTTGCATCAACCAAAGGGATATATTCACCAGTTTCAGGAACAATGCTGACGATAGAGTTTAAGGTTAAGGATGTAGCTAATGATGGTACTTACCTGTTGGACCTTAAGAATGTCGTGCTTAAAGATGGAAACAATATTGAAATTCCAGTAGACGTGCAAAGCGGTAATGTGGAAGTCTTTTTCAGAATGAAAGGTGACTATAATGGTGATGGGGTTGTCAACTTCTTTGACTTTGTTGAGTTTGCAGCATGCTACAACTCAGTGATTGGAGATAGCAACTACAACGGAATATTTGATTTCAATGATGATGGTGTCATAGATTTCTACGATTTTGTAGAGTTTGCAGGAGTATATGTGCGGTAGATAACAAATCTTAACAAAGAATCTGGAATTTAGTTGGGAGAGTATCAACTCTCCAAATCTCTCTTTTAAGAGTGCACATAGAGATCTTATTCAGTTTTAAATTTAAATGTAAGTAGATTTAAGTTAGCTACTGAAAAGAGTAGATTTAGTACATATGTAAACTAAGTTTGTTTTTTCATAGTATGCACAATGTTGTTCAGGATCTCCACAGTTTCCCCTATTCTGTAGATCTCTGTCTCGCTGCGCGTGGGTATACCTATAAATGAATGAAAATAAGGGTCATGTTCCGGCTCAAAGGTCTCGATTATTTCTATTATCTGGTCAATTGAACCTTTTTTAATATCGATCTCATCTTTTATGTCTTTTAATGTTGTAAGGAGTGATCTTAGATTATTGAAAGATCCATTCGTCAGGTTATAATAGACAGCTATGTTCTCATCACAAGTCGGAGGATATGATGTTCTTAGAATGTCTATCAATAGGTTTCTTATCAGCTCTTTTGATAGCAAAAAAGTGGCCATATAGGCCCCACGCTTAAAACTCTGGTTTATCTCTGCTTTTATTGAACTGTAATGTTCATCAGTAAAATCGATATCTATTAATTTTTCCTGTTTTGATATTGAAGATGCAGACTCTCTGTGAATGGGATTAATTTTGACAAATCTTTCCATATCAAAGGAAAAATCACTTACCCTTGCAACAGCGGTCTGTAAGATGGATCTCTGTTCCCGAAGCCTCTTGATAACAATACCGTCAGTATAGCTCTTTGGCTTATCCTTGAAATAGATCCCATGTATATAGTCCTGGATCGTGTATGTATACTCATTTGTTCCGGAACGTTTGCTTGTATAGTAAAGACTGCCAAACCTGCCGGCTCTGTCAGGTACCATGTCCCTGATCACAGGTAATGTATGGGTATACCATTTGTTATACCCTGTAATGAAAATATTCCGCTTTTTAGGATATTCTCTCTCACTGCCGGTTACCATCTCTTCAAGCAGTTCCAGCAGCCTGTCTGCTGTTGCTATAAGCTCATGTATTTCTGCTCTGGAGATCTCACTGCTTTTTTCAGGTTGCACAGATTTATTATTGCTTTTATAATATATAATACCTCGTCACTTTTTCTAATATCGAACAAACCATAAGTTATGAATTGTTCAGCATTTGAGTTAGTAAGAACTCTGGTGCATATCGCAAAACCTACCAAAAAGCAGAATGGTACTGAAACCCCCGGTTCAGTACCCAAACCACAGATATTTAAGCAAAAATCTACAATAATAGCTTTGTACTTACTTCTATTTAAGTAAATAAGAATCAATGTTTCATATCTATAAAAGTTACATACCATTTAGTATTTTATTCAATGTTACAGGACCAATGTATAAAACAAAAAAGGGATGCAGAACTGTTAAAGCATTAAGTTTTTTGTTCTTTCCATATCCAATGCCAATGTAACTATGGTTTGCCGGCACAACCTCCTCATTATACGGTTATTCCACATTGATGATCACATCAGCCGGCAAACAATGCTCAAAAAGCATTCATCTTTCATTAACTCTGACTGTTACAGTATGTGCTGCTGTCTGTCCTACGGTATCCGTTACAGTTAATTTCACTGTGTATTCCCCAGCCTCTCTGTATACATGTGACACATACTTCCCTTCTGCATCCTCCTGTATCCCGTTGGACGCATCAAAGTCCCATGACCGTGAAACTATTCCATTGTCATCGGTTGAACGACAGCTGAAATGTATACGCTCCCCAACAGTTGTCACCCTGTTATATCCTGCATTAGCAACTGGTGGTTCATCCAGGACCTGCACCGGGTT
>PXAV01000004.1 GCA_003565715.1 Methanosarcinaceae archaeon | reverse complement strand
TTGAAAAATGGATCGTTAATTACTATCCCAAGGTTTTGCCAAAAGGAAGAATGGGGAAAGCTTTATCATATACCTATAATCTATTCCAGCGTTTGTCACGGTACCATTTGGATGGTAAATATTTAATGGATAATAACTTGGTTTATCCCAACTTTTTAATTATCCCAACTTTTGCTTTAAATAATACATTATCTAAGTTATACGCCTAAGAAGTTGGGATAATATTTAGTGATTATTCGTACTATGGTCTTGTAAAATCAAATATGCCTGACAGACCTTTGCTTTTTTCAAGCTTCCATTTTTTTGGTATTGTACAATAAGCTTCATCTTCCAAAGTAGCTAGAGCCCTTATCTGCTGTTCGGTAGTGATATCCTGATAAACCATAGTGGTTTCTAAACATTCATGTCCCAGCAGTTTACTGATTTCTACGATGTTTATGCCATCTTCCAACCAATGACAGGCTTTTGCATGTCTCCACTGGTGACTATGAAGATTCAATGGAACATCATTACAATTCCCATGAGCTTTAGAAGCATAGATTTTCAGGCGTTTTCGGATAGCTTCTTGTGACAGTTTTGATTTTTGCCCGTGCCAGGAAGAGTAAAACAGATAATCATCCGGATTTGGCTGTGCCACATGGAACACCTTGATATAATTCTGTATAATATTAACTAATCCTGACATCAGATAGACAGTCCTTATTTTACTTCCTTTTCCAAGGATGGTAGCATATGGTTTATCCGCACTTAACCTTAAATTGTTGATTTTTAATGACAATACTTCATCGATACGAGTAGCTGTACCATATTCAAATGACATAATAGCGATGTCACGTAAACCGATCTTACATGATGGATCTGGTGTTTCAAGTATTGCTTTTACTGCATCCTTTGTCATTCCCTGTACTTTTGATTTTGGTTCCCTAAGCCGATAAACTGAGGTGGCTGCGTCCAGATATAAGACTTTATATGTAGGATTTCTGGTTCCTATATATTTGAGCAGGCACTTAATAGCTGCCAACCTATTATTACAGGTCTTATTACTGGAGCTCCTTTCCTGCTTGAGCCATATAAGCCAGTCATTCAAATGAGACACAGAGAAACATTCTGCATTAAGCGTCTTATCCGTTATTCCTTTATCTTCCAGATAATTAATGTAGAGGTTTACAGCTGTTCTATAGGCCTTTATAGTATGTGAACTATTCGTTCTTAAAGTAGGTAAATAGGCATTGATCCAGTCGAAGGTCAATCGTGCTATTTCTTTGGCTTGGTATTCATTATTTTTTTTGCTCATAATCAGGTAATTTTGGTAGGAGATTATTAAATGATTCTTCAGTCAGGCTTTTAATCTTATCTGCAAGTGCAGGAGACAGATTAAAGTATCCGTAAGTGCTTTCGATATGCCTATGTCCCATTGTCCTACTGAGATACAGGAGTTTATCGTGAAGTTCAAAACCGAGATCTTTCCATCTTGTCACATTGACAACAGCATAATTGCTTCTTAAATCATACAGACGGGCAGGTTCTTTACTGACTTCTTTCCATATAATACGGAAGTGGTATTCAGCCCAAGATGGAGGGTGAAAGCAATCATTCTTGTTTGGAAAAAAGCAAATACGGTCAGGCATGATCTTAGCCATATTCTTATCATATCTTTCGAGGAGTCTCAACATGCTCTCATGTAACGCAACACGATGCTGGTCATCACCTTTAGACTGGTTAATGTTGATTACTCCATCAGTCAGATTAACATCAGACCGCTTTAGCCATCTGGCTTCATTGGTTCTCATACCTGTACTCAGCAAAAGGCGATAATATACAGGTAGTTCTAACTTATTAAGTTTACTAATGATGTAATCCTGATAGTTGAAAGTATCTGTGACATGTCTGTCACACGTCTGAAAGAATCGGATTAGCTCATCTTTTGTAAAAGCATGAGGTATATATGTACAAGGCTTCTTAGAAGGTACCTTAGGAGCGGCTATCTCAGTCCATCCTTTATTCTGTGCATATTTCACAAAATTGGATATTACTGTAATGCGGTATTTGCACGAGTTCCCATTCTCAGTTGGACGTTCATTGCACCACTCAAGCATCTTCTCCTCCAAGACTAATGCATTTGGGAACCGATCCGCACAGTAATTATCAAAGTAATGGAGGTTCTCCTCGTATGACTGACACCATCTTTTGGAGGCTTTTTTGCTGTAAACAAATTCTTCAAATTGTTTAGCCAGACATGAACGAAATGGCCTTTTCATGATTCAAACACCTTTTTCGCTACTGGAAAATCTTCTATGCTAAGGCTGCATTCGCGCAAGTGCTCAAGGTCTGCATCCACATAGGTTTTAATGGACTCCGGTGATGTATGCCCCAATATAGAACTGATAACTGGTGGTGAAACCCGGTTCTCAAGTAGTGCTGTGGCCAGATGGTGACGAAAAATACGAACACCTGTTCTGCCACCATCCTTACGCACTCCGGCTTCGTTAAAGACACTCTTGAGATGATCCCATGTGGTAGAGATTTTGTTATATGGTCTGGACCCATTAACGAAAATGGTTTTTTCCTTTGACTTGGGACGTTCATAAATAAGATAATCCCAGATTGCATTGCCAACTATTGTGTTCATTGGTAATGTCAGTTCAATACCGGTTTTAGATTGAACCAAATTAATCGTTTCTTTCTCCCAGTCAATATTTTCTGGTGTCAGAGATAAAAGATCAGTTCCACGAAGCCCGGTATAGTAAGCAATGGTTGCAATAGCCTTGTCCAATAATGTTAGTTGCGAGTTCTCTTCCTCAAGCCAAGTTCGGAACTTCTCTGACTCTAAATGAGTTAGATATGGGTGGTTCCGATAACTCTTAGGAACAGAAGGAAATAATGATAGTAGCTTCTTGACAGGTTCACCATATAATGGAATTGTGGCCTTCAAGACAGGAGTAATCTTGTCTTTATACGCTTTGCTTCTGATGATTTTCTCTCCGTCATAGAAAAAGTCAAGAACATGCCTTTCTGAAACCTCTGTAATTGATTGCACTCCTGTATTTTGTAAATGCAATAAAAAAACGATTCCAGCCCGACGTTCTGTATAAATCGTATGAACGACTTTGCTCCCTAACCTGGCTGTCTGTTCATAGTAATCTATAACTGATTTATATTCATCATTGAGCAAATCATAGCTATTGGCCGGTGCCAGAAAACCATGATATAGATAGGGCTGTGGATAGATACCCTCTAAATCGAATCTTTTCACGCAGCCAAGGACTGATTTCAGGGTTTTGCGAACTGGAGCAGTATCTTTATATCCACGTCGCTGTACCTCGTCCCAATAAAGTTGCTCGTAAGAATCAATCTCTGGAGAAGAGCCTTCATTCAAAACCAGTTTAATACACCGTCTCATCCACTTAATATGGCAACGGCTGTACCCATTATCATGAAGATATTCAAGTATTAATGGGTGGTGCTTTTGTAAATTACTTATATCCATAATTATTTTAGTTTAAGATATACGTAATTTACAAACTTATTATCCCAACTTTTCTTTAACTACACATTCTATATCTATATGTTGTGAATAAAGTTGGGATAATTAAAAAGTTGGGATAAACCAGGTTGCTGTCTATCTCAAGCATTCCATTGGTAAGATAGTTCTGCAGGCTGGTCCATCGGTTGTTGCAATACTCAAAAGCTTTACCCATGGGACTCTTTGGCATTACAGATCCTTTGT
>PXAV01000165.1 GCA_003565715.1 Methanosarcinaceae archaeon | reverse complement strand
TTTATTTGTTTATTTATTTATTTATTTATATGCCAGCTTATAGCTATACATATCAAAAACTTAAGCTTTTTTACTTGTCCTACTTGATGATATGCCAGCACTATATCAGGAGATATAGCTCAGTTTCAAGAGCATGAGCCTCATTGAATGAATAACTATATATACCATACAGATACTTTTTTCATTGTATATTATTATATCCGGATGTGATATCTTGAATTATGAAGGCTTATTAAAAGATTCCTGGAACTTCCAGAAGAACAATATTGTCACTTATGTTTTGGGAACACTCATAGCTATTGTGGGAATGGTGCTAATAGTAACCATAGCTCCTTTGTATTATGGACTTGTGAACATGGCAGTAAAGGGGGCACGCTCCCAGACTGTAGTGATCAATGATGTATTTGAAGGTTTTAAGGGCGGTAATTTCATCAGAAGCTGGGTATACATGCTGATCTACCTGATAGTTATAAGCATAGCCAGTGAGATACTTACTGTTCTTGGTACAATAGTTGCTATTGTGTTCCTATTTGGAATGCCACTGCTGGTAATAAAAGGTTACAGCGGAATAGATGCTGTAAAGGGTACCTTTGAGCTTGTAAAGGCAAATCCGGTTGAAACAATAATACTCTACATAACAATGGTCATCCTCTACTTTGTCGGTACACTTGCATTGATGGTAGGACTGCTTATAACAGTTCCACTTTACCAGATCGTGCTTGCCAAGGCGACCATAGAGCTTGCAGGGGATGAAGTGGAGACAGAGTCTGCAACAGTTATGTAAATAACATACAGGATAACTGCGTATCCAGGGAAATCCTAAACTTTTCAGTGTAACTTTGCCGGCCTGCAGGCCTGCAATTATTTCTTTTTTTACATGTGAGGATACAACATTTCCAGAAATATCCATATATTTTGGTCTAAAAGTTAATACACAAAATGTAAGGATAACCGAATACTGGATTGTAGATAAATATATATAAAGAGACTTGATTCTTTCTATTGATTATTATCCGGATGTGTTATATTGGATTATGAAGCATTATTAAAGAACTCATTGAATGTGTTCAAGAACAACGCTGTAACTCTTGTTGTTGGTCTGTTGATAGCTATTATAGGTTCGGTGCTGATAGTTACCATTGCACCACTGGCCTATGGATTTACATCTATGGCAGTTAAGGCGGCAAGGGGAGAAATAATAGAGATAAATGATGTGTTCAGTGGTTTTACAAAGGACAATGTGATAAGAAGCTGGAGCTTTGTACTTATTTATGGAGTGATTGCAGGTATAGTTGGACAGATAGCTTCAATACTTTCAACAATTGTCGGAATACTATTTTTGTTCACACTTCCATTGCTTGTTATCAGGGAAGGCACCGGTACTGAAGGAATAAATGGCAGTATTGAGGCAATAAAAGAAAGCATTGAAATCGTGAAGACCACTCCTTTTGAAAGTGTTATAGTCTATGTGATAATGTTTGTACTTAACATGATAGGTGCACTGCTTCTTGGAGTTGGCATGCTTGTTACAATACCCATGAGCACTGTATTACTTGCATATGCAACATTTGAACTTGCAGGAGATGAAGTGCAGACAGAGCCTGTAACAGTTATGTGAAGAAAGATAGGTTAGATACACAAAGAAATATGTATTATAAATATATGTATATGTATACATACATGCATACATATTATAGAAGTTGCTGACAAATGTCATGCAACTTTTTCTCATGTTTTTGAGTGGTGTATTCATATACCATATATCTCAGTGCCTTTTTTGACCTTCTCGATGTCCCTTTCAATAACTGAGAGCCTGTTCTTGTCAACCTTCATACCTGCAAGGCTTTCAATGAACCAGATGGACTTTACATGATCATCTGGTGTGAGTTTCCAGTCTGGTTTTTCCATGTAAAAGTCGATTCCCTCTGAATAATGCAGAAGCTCCATTTTTACCTTCTCTGTTATCCAGCCAAGCTCCTCATAATATGACAGGATGTCTGGAAGGTTATTACGTCCTACAAGTTCCATCAGGAATTCAAGCCATTCCATACAAAGCTTCATGTTACTTGAATTCTTGACAATACTGGAGAGGTGGACATTCTGTCCAAATCCCTTATAACTTCTGGCACCCACTTTGGCCATCTCAACATCCACATATTCGGTCAGGGATTGAATTTTTGTAAGCATGGATGCATCCTTCTTTGAGGATGCTTTTTTAAAATCCGATAATTCAGAGGACATCTTCCCCATATTATCAACGATTGATGATATGGACCTTGAGAGTTCCATGGAAGTGGAGCGTGAATCTTCCTGATATTTTTCGATCGGGCCCAGTTTCGAGCTTATCATATCCAGCTGCTCAGACAGGACGTCCATTCGGGAGAATCGTTGTTCAGTCTCCTGCAATGACTCATGTAATTGTGAAAGAAGGGCAGTATAAGAGTTTACAAGCTCACTGACATTATCCTCGATACGCGAAATATCCGACCTTACAGAGTTTGTCTCAGACTGCAGTGCAAAGATCAAAGGCTCAAAGCTCTTATATCCATCTTCCCTTGAAGCTATCTTTTGCTCAAGGTCCTCAAGTCTTGTCCTGTTATCCGACAAGGTCTGCTCATTAGACCTGACAAGAGATGATAGCTCATCATTCACTCCATTGCTTTGTGAAATATTTTCTACCTCATCACGTATAGAAGCAAACTGTAACTCAATGTTTTTAACACTGTACTGGAGGTCGGCTATGCCCTCCTTTAGATCATCAGGAGTTGCTGATTCTTTTTTTGAAGGTGCTGATTCAAAGATCTTTTCTGCACCTGCTATTTCTGGATCTACATTTACTTTATGTGAGATCCCTGCATTTTCTATATCAGCAAGGTCTTTTACTGTGTGCTTTCCTATATTGTCCTGCCCATGGTATTCAAAAGCACTGTTCTTGTTGTTCTCCTCAACAGGAAAAGCAGCAAAGGGATCCATTTTTTCCTCTCCGGTGTCCATTGGCTGCACTGGTGTTATTCTTCTGATATCCCCATGTTCAGAACCTAAAGTATCTGCAGAGAACGGGTCAGATGGCTGCTGGGATATCTTTGATTTTGTGTCCGTGAAAGGAAAATGATTGTTTTTGTTCACACCAGCAGAGTTACTTGCTTCACTGCCTGCATCATTATCAAAAGGTGAAGTGTATGTATTGATATCTTTCTTTTGGCTGTCATAAAATGGGATCTCAGATGTATCGTCCCTCATATCCTCAACCCTTTCAATAAGGCTCTTACCTTTGGTAAGGCTCCTGAAGAAACCCTTCAAAGCCGTAGAAATATCTGCAAGGTTCCTTTTTACAGCATCATTGTTAACCGAAGAGATAATTTGGTCCTTTAGACCGTTTCCACTCCCAGAAAAGGACTGCTTATCAAAACTATCCGCACCTGCAAAAGGATCATTATCATCAAATGGATTAGAATCAAATGGATTAGAACCAAATGGATCGTGGCTGGGAGCTGGTGGTGTGCCAAATGGACTGGAACCGCGAGTGTGTGGGTGGGGGACAGCAGATATTTTTTCAGAAGATGAAGAAGCATCAAATGGATTGGGAGTACTGGAGGGAGGTGTAATGGAGGGATTTATATTAGATACAGGGGTACCGAAGGTATTAGGATCAACTTGATTAGAACCAGGATGAAATGGTGTATCAAATGGATTGGGGTCTATGGAGCTGGATGTGAAAGGGTCTTTTTTTGAGGGAGATATGTCGTTGCTTATACCATGTCCATG
>PXAV01000028.1 GCA_003565715.1 Methanosarcinaceae archaeon | reverse complement strand
TACATGCATAAGCGGTCCTCCCTGGATTCCCGGGAACACGGACTTGTTAAGCTCCTTTGCATATTCCTCTTTGCACAATACCATACCTCCCCTTGGACCTCTGAGGGTCTTGTGGGTTGTGGTGGTTACAAAGTCTGCATGGGGGACGGGACTTGGGTGTGCACCTGCTGCTACAAGCCCTGCTATGTGTGCTATGTCTGCAAGAAGGTATGCTCCAACCTCATCCGCGATATCCCTGAATGCCTTGAAATCAAGTATCTTTGAATATGCAGATGCACCACACACTATCATTTTCGGTTTTGTCTCTTTTGCCATCTGCATAAGCGCATCATAATCCAAGGCCTCGCTTTCTTTGTCAACTCCGTATGGAACTATATTATACAACTGTCCTGCAAAGTTCACAGGGCTGCCATGGGACAGATGTCCACCATGGGTCAGGTCCATGGACATTATAGTGTCTCCAGGTTTTAGTACTGAGAAATAACATGCCATATTGGCACCTGAACCGGAGTGTGGCTGAACGTTCACATGTTCTGCATCAAATATCGAAGTTGCTCTTTCAATAGCAAGGTCTTCTGCTATATCTACAAACTCGCATCCTCCGTAGTAGCGCTTCCCTGAATATCCTTCGGCATATTTATTTGTCATTACAGAGCCTTGTGCTTGCATTACCGCCCGGCTTACATAGTTCTCGGATGCTATCAGGTTCAATTTGTAATCCTGTCGGTTTGCTTCAAGCCTGAGAGCCTCTGCAATATCCGGGTCAATTTCTGATATATAAGACATTGTTCTCAACCGTTGTCATTTGATAAAGGTATGTCACAAGAATCTACTTTCCAAAGATTCTGTGAGGTTTACATTAGTGTAATGTGTGTACTACAATCCTACCTTCCACTTTAAGTTTACCCTCAACGAATAATTTGACAGCTTCAGGAAATATCTTGTGTTCCTCTTCAAGTATACGTGCTGCAAGGTCCCGGGCAGTATCTGTGTCAAGTACAGGAACACACCTTTGGAGTATAATGGGCCCCGTGTCTATTCCCTCATCAACGAAATGTACTGTGCAGCCACTTACCTTTACTCCATATTCAAATGCCTGTTGTTGTGCACCAAGTCCTTTGAAAGAAGGAAGTAAAGCAGGATGTATGTTTATTATTCTGTTGCTATATGCTGCTATCAATTCCTTTCCGATCAGTCGCATATATCCTGCAAGAAGCACAAGATCAACACTATTGTCTTTGAGAACCGTGAGTATATCTCTCTCATATTCCTGCTTTGTAGTATAACTTAATGGATCGATAAAAATGTCTAGTATTCCATGATCTCTGGCACGTTGGAGTGCATAGGCATCTTCCACATCGCTTATAACAACAGATATTTTTGAGCTTTTAATGTATCCACTCTCGATACTGTTGATAATTGACTGGAGATTGGACCCTCTTCCTGAAACAAGTACTGCGATGTTCTTGGTCATTGCTAGTTCTAAAAGGTATTTCTGTATATTAGGGTTTTGGAACTTGTTGCAAGAAACTAACTATTAAAATAAGTAATTATCATATCTTAAGATAGCACACAAATACGGTCACCTGTACAAACTCACACATGCATACCTTCAAAATCTAAACTTGCTAATAATGCTTATCTATGTGTCTATGTTGCTCTTCTTTGTCCTTTCATCGATAAGCTCTGCAAGTTCCTCACTACCTGCAAGCTTATCAAGCTCACACTTTTCGATAAGCACAGTGTTCTCAACTGTCTGGGATTTGATGTGGCCGTTTATGATGAATACTGATTTTGTCCTTGTTACGCATGATATGCTGCTCATAAGGTCAGCACGCTTGATCATTGCGCTGCTATAGGTGCTCACTCCTGTCAGAAGAGTATCGCAAGTATCTCTTGATATTGCCTTAAAGGGTGCCTGGCTTGTGGACATTACCTGATATCCAAGGGTATGCAGCATGCTCAGTATACCATCATCGGGTTTTGTACTGGGAACTGCTTTATTCTTAAGCTCGATTTTTGTATGTTTGTTAAAACAATGAAGTATATCTATTGACCTTGCAAGGGCAACATCTAGTAGCTCTTCAAGATGTAGCACTATATCTATGGAAGCATCCATACCGCCTTCTTCATACTTACTGATGGTCCTGCGTGAAACCCCAAGCTCAGCCGCCAGAGCTCCAAGTGACATTGCTGTCTTTTTGCGTGCTTCTTTTAGCACATCCCCATCTATGGATACGTAAAGCCCCCCGGGAGCAGCTGATATAAGGGGTGGAATTCCTTCTATAAAGTAGTCATAAAGTGTCTGTATATTCACAGCGGGAATATCATAACGCATATAAACCACACTATCTTCAAGCATTTGGTCCCTGGTCTTTGCACCAACCAATACGGCGGTACCGCCTAGATATTTTGCAAGGACCCTCATCTCTTTTGCAGTTTCCTCGTTCAATCCGTCAATATTGTAAAGTACCTTGCAGAAAAGGAGTGTTTCTTCCTCTCTTGCTGCAAGGTCAAAACTCCTGGGCCTTATGTTGCATCTTTTGGATACAGTGAAACCAGCTTGCTGTAATACATCAATTATCTGATGTATCAGGATATCTTTTGTCATGACTAAATAGGGATTGTTTGCACATCTATATATAGCTATTGAATATTTACTAATCTATTGCTTCTATCAAAAAGCCATATAAGTAATACTTATTAAGGAAATTATTTATTTGATGGGTAATGTTATTGTTGTATATACAGCAATGTCATTTTTATAATGATGGCTTAAATTCCATGATATGTTCATTGCAAATATGATCTATTATAAGAGAACAATATGCTTACATACAATATGTTGGGGTTGCTCAATTGCTAAAATTAACCGAACTTGAAATTAATATTGTACAAAACCTGATTATTGGTTTGTTCTCTTATCTCCTATTATTCTTTTACAAGAAAACTTCAGGTTATCCTTGCTACATTATGTATCATGCAGAGGCTTGTTTTCACATCATCCTGAAACTTTACAATACGTCGATAGATCTTTTTCTAACCTCTTCTATTGTATTCTTGAGTTCATTCACGATGAAAGGTGATACCGCAAATGCTGGCTGATGAGGAAATATACTTCAATATCCCTAGGTATGCCAGTAAAATGATGCAACTATTACCAACTATTCTTATCTGTCTTGATAAAAATGGCACTATCAGCTTTGTTAATAGTAAATTCCTCAAAGTAACGGGCTATGCCGAGGATGAACTCTTAGGATACAAATTCCCCGGGAGCTTTGTACTCAGGGACTATAGCTCTGAAATCTTTTACAGCCTTGAAAAACTGCTTTCTGGGAAAATAACTTCTATTGATGGACTTGAGATAACTCTATTTACAAAAAAAAATCAAAATGTTAATTTAATGGTAAATGCCGTCCCTTTTACAGAAAATGGTGTTACAAAGGGTTTTTTTATTTCAGGCATGGAAACATCTACGTTAAAGGAAACCGTGAAATACCCCGGGGAAAGTGAGCTTTTGCTGAAAAAGGTTTTAGAGTTGTACCCACTGTCCATTGCCTTGCTGGACCAGGACTTAATTCCTGTATATCTTAACAGAAAGTTCATTGAATCTTTTGGTTACACACTTGATGAGGCTCGTTCCATGCGATCATGGTGGGGCTTTGCACATACGGGTCATGGAAACAACCAGGGCTCAACAAAAAGGTCTTCTTCTTCTTTTGACCTGGTCTCTGGTGGCAATACAAAGATCCTGTTCAACAGTGAGTGCAGTCTACAATGTAAAGACGGTTCTTTAAGGGACATTGAGTTCAATATTGCAAGAATAAATGATGAAAGATACATTCTTATTCTAAAGGATGTCACAGAGATTAAGAATGCTCAAAAGGCTTTGCTTCTTGACGAACAAAGACTTGAGGCACTTGTGGAGCTGAATCAGTTCACAGGTTCAACAATAGATGATGTAATTTATTTCTCCCTTGAAAAAGCAGTAGAGCTTACCGGAAGTCAGGTTGGGTATATAGGCTTTGTAAATGAGGATGATGCAACTGTTGATATGTTTGCCTGTTCATATAAAGCAAAGGAAATGTGCATGATAAATCACAGGCCTAGGATATATAATCTTGATGATATGGGACTGTGGGGTGAACCCATAAGGCAGCGTAAACCCCATATAACAAATGATTATCCGGTTGATGAGCCTTATTGTAAAGGTATGCCCAAAGGCCATGTCAAACTGGCCAACCATCTTGGTATACCTGTGTTTGATGATTATAGTGTAGTTATGGTGGCAGGTGTGGCTAACAAGGATTGTAACTACGATAGCTCTGATATCAGGCAGATAACATTGCTAATGGAAGGTACGTGGAATATAATACAGAAAAAGCAAAGTGAGGAAAAGATAAAGGCATATGCTAATGAGCTTGCAAGTAACAACAAAGAGCTTGAATCACTGGACCGCATGAAAGATGAGTTCATGACCAACATAACCCACGAGTTAAAGACCCCTCTCATTCCTATTAAAGGGTATAGTGAACTTCTGTTTGAAGGCCATATAGGAACTCTGGAAGATGAACAGATCAGGTGTGTCCAGATTATACTCAGGAGTGCTGAAAGATTACATAAGATGATAGATTCACTTCTTTATATGCAAAACATCCGCTCAGGAAATATACAATACCATCTCGATTCAATAGATATATGTAACTTACTTGACAAAGTGATCAGAGAAATTTCAAATTCCCGTAATGATAGAGTTCCATCACTGAAAAAGGATTACGATTATTCTTTTCCTTTTGTATGCGGGAATATTACATATCTGGAACAGGTTTTCTTCCATATACTTGAAAACGCATTCAAGTTCACATCACAGGATGGCGAGGTAGCTGTGTCTGTGAGACATGAGAAAAACAAAATACACATTACTGTAAAGGATACTGGAATTGGTATACCTAAAGCTGAGCTAAAGAACGTATTCAAGAGGTTCTACCAGGCCGATGGCTCTCTTACAAGGAGGTATGGGGGCAATGGTCTTGGTCTATATCTTTGCAAAAGTATTGTGGAGGCACACGGTGGATCTATATGGGCTGTCAGTGAAGAGGGTAAGGGAACCGAATTACATGTAATCCTTCCGAGAATAAAAAAATTAAATGTCTAATTGCAGAGAATCATTTAAAAGTGATAAGTTATATCCTAATTCTTCCAATGACCAGTAAATCCGTAAGAATGATCATAGGGATAGATGACACAGATTCCAGGGATGGTATGTGCACTACATACCTTTGCGCTTTCTTAAGGGATGAGATATGCTCTTTTGCAAAGATATTGTCTGAACCTGTGCTTATTCGCTTAAATCCCACTATACCCTTCAAGACCCGTGGTAACGCATCTGTGGCTATGCTTGTGCAGTGCAGTGAACCTGATGTTGTGGTCGAACATGTCACAAGCGTAGTTGCTTCTATGTCCTGCCTTGAGGATGAGACTACAAATCCTGGTGTTGTATTTGTTACAGATGACCATTTTGAAAAAGCAAGGCATGAACTGGTAAATTTTTTCAGGCGAGCTGTTAAAGATGTGATAAGCATTGATGAGGCAAAAACAATTGCTGTAAATCTTGGGCTTGGATTTAGAATGTTCAAGAATGGAAGGGGCATAATTGGTGCGCTTTCTGCATGCGGTGCAATGCTAGACCCTGAATGGGACCATACATATGAGTATATAGCATATAGGGAGGCAAATGTGTGGGGGACCCCCCGCATATTCAATGAAGGCTCGATCTTTGAAGCTGACAGGCACACATATCCTGATACATGGGATACTGTGGACCTGAATAATGGGGTGGTGGTCTGTGTGCCTCATTCTAAAGATCCTGTACTCTATGGTATAAGGGGTAAGGATACCTTTTCAGTTAAAAAGGCCTCATCATATGTGCGGTCAGAGCCAGTTGAACGCGTATGTATATTCCGTACAAACCAGGGTACAGATATGCATCTGATACCGGTTTCAAAGGTCTTTGATATCAGGGAAATGCATTCTTACATCCTGGGAGGTGTTGTGTGCTCAGAACCCTGTACTATCAGGGGAGGGCACACTGTATTCTCTCTTGAGGACCTAAATGGGGACAGGATCGACTGTGCAGCATTTGAGCCAACAAAGAACTTCAGGGACATCATACGTAAACTCATTCCAGGTGACAGGGTCATTGTCTATGGAAGTGTGACTGAAAGAACAGTTAATATTGAGAAGATAAGAATAATATTCCTTGTTTCTAAATATGAGGCTATCAATCCACTGTGTTCCGGTTGTGGTAAAAGGATGAAATCAGCAGGCATGGGACAGGGATACAGATGCAGGAAATGTGGTACCAGTGCAAAGGAAAAGGAAATTCTGGAGGTAAAAAGGAATATAGAAAAGGGTTTCTATGAGGTTCCACCCTGTGCAAGAAGGCATCTTGCAAAGCAGCTTTTAAGGTTTAACGACAGCTATGTATCTGTTTTTCCATCCAGATAAATAATTTATGCTATGGATATATTTTTTTTATCTAATGGTGTCAAGATCTGCAATTGGTGGTGTCTTTTGCTTGTGAAGGTTTGCATTTATGCGTTTTATCAATGATTCCCTCTGTTTGCCTGTGAGACCAAGTGTATTCTGTGCTACGTGTGGTCTTTCTCCTTCCAGGAGAAGTGCAAGGAACCTGTCAAGAAGTTCATATTTGATCCCCAGCTCATCTTCATCTGTCTGACCCACCCAAAGCCTTGCAGAAGGGGCCTTTTTCAGTATCTCTTCTGGGATTCCTATTAGATGTGCCATCTGTGTAACCTCTGTTTTATAAAGATCACCTATTGGCTCTATGTCAACACCACCATCTCCATACTTTGTGAAGTACCCCAGCAGTATCTCTGTCTTATTGCCAGTTCCAATTACTATTCTTGACATCATGTTCGCATGGTAGTAAAGTATGGACATGCGTATCCTGGCCTTGAGGTTGGCCTGTGCATGCTTATAGCTGTCCGTCTCACTGAAACTTTTCTCATTAACAGAGTTGATGTATTCAGCAAGTATTTCTGATATATCAACGGTCGTAAGATCGATTCCAAGTCTGTGTGCTACTTCTGTTGCATCCAGCACATCTTCTGCAGGTGTAAGATTAAGTTCAGGCATGTGTATCCCAAGTACATTTTCCTCACCCAGAGCTTCAACTGTAAGGTAAGCGGTCAGTGCTGAATCTATGCCTCCGCTTAGACCTATCACAGCACCTTTGATGCCTGCTTCCTTTCTTTTTTCACGTATAAAATCAACGATGATCTCTTTAGCTTTTAAAATGTCCATTGTATTCTTCCTTCCTTAACAGGCGGTATATGTTATTTTATTACTTTTTATTTGTATTTGTCAATCATCACGGTAGGTATAAAGCTTTTTTTTACTTTCAGCTTCTTTTAAGCCTTTATGTACAACTGCGGTATCTTTTAAGACCTAAAGAACTTTATAGTAATCATCTGCATTGAATGTGAATAGCTGAAGAAGGTCCTGGAATGGGCTAATAGGTTATTTTTAAGTAACCAAGGTTCAACAGAGATGTAGCCTTTAGCTTATATATGGTCACATATCAAGGTCATTTACACCATCATTCTCCCAGGACAAAGAATTAATCTATGTTCAGAAAGTATCACTCAGTACATGAGATATTATATTGCAGACTCCGCAGTCTTCATAATGGGGACAGGGACAGAGGCACACAGGCTGTTAACTGTTCCTTCTGTTGTGAATGAGCTTAAAAGCTATGAAGCTTCAATGCGATTTGAACTTGCAGTTGAGAGCGGAGCATGTGTGCAAAGTCCTGAAGATCCTTTCCTTGAAGAGGTCAGGGAAATTGCTAAAAGGACCCGGGACTGTGAAGAGCTGTCAAAGACTGATATAGATGTTCTTGCCAAGGCCCTTGAATACAGGGAAAGCTCTATGCTCCTGACAGATGACTATGCTGTTCAGAACGTTGCCAGGGTGATGGGAATAGAGGTCAGGCCTGTCGTTCAGAAGAAGATAAAAGATGTATTGATATGGCAAAAAAAATGTGTTGGCTGTCATAGAAGCTTTGATGAGGGTGAAATATGTCCAGTTTGTGGTTCTGGCCTTAAGAAAAGTCGTAAAAGAAAAATATAAAATCTCTGTTGTTGTATTGTATATGGTATAGGAATTTAAGACAAAAATGAACATACGGGATTCATATGAAGAATATTGAGAACTTAATACAGAAAGCTCTTGAATTGCAGGCCAGTGGTCTTGTAACAAGGCAAATTGCAGACGAACTTAACGTTTCCCGGGAAACTGTCACGTGGCTCCTGACCCGTGCAAAAAAGGAAGAGATATCTACAGCACCTAAGGATATATCGGTAAACTGGAGCAGTATTGGTAAGAGTGCATACAGGATGCGCCATGTGGGTATAGCTATGTGCGATATGGTACTTGATACGGCTGAAGCAACCGGTAAGGATATAGACCTTGTGGTAGGTGTTGGCCTTAGTGGAATACCCATTGCAAGCCTTGTGGCAGATGAGCTTGACACTGAGCTGTCTGTCTACCACGCATACGTTGAACATGCAGGAGAGGCCAGGCAAAAAGGCGCTTTCAGCAGGAACTTTGCTGGCATCAAGAACAAGAAATGTGTAATTGTTGATGATGTCATTACAACGGGCAATACCATGAACGATGTAGTCGCTCAGCTTAGAAGCTCTGGTGCAAAGCCTGTAGCAATTGCAGTGCTTGTGGACAAGACCGGATCAGATGCTATCTCTGAGGTGCCGGTGCATGCATTGGTGCGCATAGTACGCGTTGACTGATTTTTCCTTTATGTTATTCAGTTGATAGGTTATAGGAGTCATTCAACTCCTACTGAACCTACTTTTTCGGCAAGTTTTGAGAGGACCTCTGTGCGCATTCCTTCTACAAACTTTATACTCCCTACTACGAGGTGTCCGCCTCCACTGACACCCCCTCCCTTTATTTCTTCATGCAGCTCTCTTACCATCTGGGGGATGTTCATTTTTACACCCTTTGAGCGGATCACAGCAAAGTCAGGTCCATAACCTATGGTTATGACCGGTTTGCTGGCAAATTTTCTGCATAATCTGTCATGAACCTCTCCTGATGTTTTTCCAGGTGGAGGGAATGTGAACTTATGGGCATAGTTCTCTACATCAAGTACATTCAGTATTGCACCATTTGGAAGGTTCTGAGATTTAACATGGGCCATACACACATCTATCTGTTCTGAGATCATCTCGTTTGCCTGCTCACAAAGCAGATCTACAAGTTCCTTGTGTATCTTGTGGTCTCCAAAATCCAGTATATCATCAATTATTCCTTTTCCGTTGTTGAACTTAAGCCAGTATGCTTCAAAGTCCAGGGCAAGAGCAATGTCTTTTAGGTCCTGAAGACTGTACCTGTCCGACATCATGGATATATATTGCTTTGCCTCCTCTGCCTCAGAGCGATCACCTACAGCTGCAACAGCAGGCAGGTGTTCTATCTGCTTCTTTACGTTGATGTTTATCATGGCTGCGACCTCTGTACAGAGCATACCTGCAGTCATGCCAAAATCTCCTCCTACATGTGCAGGATTGACATGTGCAAGAAGATAATCGTCCACCTCCTTATCCGGATGATGGTGGTCCACCACTATCATCTGTATGCCATATACCTTTGCATGTTTCATTGCAGGCACATCTTCCAGAGTGGAGCCATTGTCAACGCTTACAACAAGAGGCATTCTCTGGCCATGCCTTGCAACATCCTCAAGGGCAAAATTGATGTCACGGACCACATCTGTAATCTCATAGAAAGGTGCTTTTGAAGGTGCACGTTTGTAGAAATAATATTCACCATCGGGCCCATTGACCTCTTTTATAAGTGGTATTATGGCCTTCTCTATTGCCATGGCAGCTGTCATACCGTCTGCATCTGCATGGTGGCGCAGTATTATAGGGGTGGATTTTAAGATAGCCTTTCTTATCTCCTTTGCGACCTCCTTCATGGCAGGCTTAAGCCTTTCAAGCACTTCACTTTTGACCATGTACTCGGTTTCATAGGGCTCTGCCCTTTTGTCAATGGCCGCTTCTATCCTTTTAAGTATCTCGGCTTCCTTTTGTCCAGTAAGCCTTTTAAGGCTCTGTGTCTCAAGCTGTACACTGTCGCCGCGGGCAGTTACTTCTCCTGTGGCCGAAACTATCATGTCAGATTCTATATGTGGGTATGCTCTCTCTCCGGCACTCTCAAAGGCAGCACATGAGATATGACCCGTTTCATCTGCAATGGTGAATATTGTGGGTCCAGCAGTTTGCTTGACCTGTATGACCTCTCCATCTATCCTCACTTTACTTCCAACCGCCTGGCTCATCTCATTTGCCATCCTTTTAGGAAGTTCCTTTTCAAGTTCTACTGTCTGATACTCTTTCAGTTTGCGGGGTACCAGGTCCATTTTACCCCTCGCCTTTATCTCCTTAAGATTCACAATGACAGCTTCACCGACCCCAAGCTCTTCTTTCATATTGCTGGAGTGTATCAACCCCCGCAGGCTGGAGTTCAGGTCCACGAAAACACCAAAGTCTGCAATGTTCCTGACAACCGCATGATACATCTTACCAGTTTCAAGCTCATCAAGTGTACATGAGTTATCAAGTGTGTATACTACCTGTTTCGTTGCACATAAGTGGCATACCTCTTTCCCTTCATATGGTTCATCCATATCACTGCCGCATATCTTACAACTGTAAAATGTTCCTTTTCCAGAACATGTAGTGCAGGTTTGTCTGATCTCTTTCTCTCCGCTCCCTCCGCAGCTTGTGCAGGAAGAGCCGTTCTTTAGGAAACTGTTCATATCCTTCTCAGATAGCTTCATAAGGTCAATGGACTTTGATTTTCCAGTTCCCTTGCAATCCGGACATCTGGAAGTGCCTGTGACACTATAACCTTTGCCATTGCAATGTGTACATTTCTCGCTCATTTGAATCTAGGGTTAGATAGTATATATTGGATTTATGTCTTTGCGTTTGATAAGTACTACAATTTCAAAAGACTATATCTACGAAGACCTATCCTAGATGATAATTCTTCTTATGTGCCGGAAAAAGCTTATATGATATATTTTATGGCCAGTTTGAAATTATTAACATCAAAATTGCTCACATTAATAAACAATAAAAGAGTTCTAATGTATGGGCCTGAAATGTTATGCATGTAATAAAAACATGCAGTATTCATGCTTTCGTGTACATCCCCTCAAACAAGAGTTCAGGCCCGATTCTCTATATCACATTACATGCAAACTATAAGTTTATTTTTATATAAATAAATTTATTATATATTTATTCTCCGGTTAGTAAGGGTTTTTTCTGACCACACACTAACATTGATCACGCTGTATCTATCATTTTGGATATGTCATACTTTTTTTAAAACTAATGTGTTAAATGTTCCTTTAGCAAAATTTAGCTTTTCCCGGTTATATATTCACAAGTTTCTATTTTGTATGGTCATATAACTTATCGAGCGACTAGGTGATTTATATATTGTGTAGCCTTTATATAACATGTATGACGACATCTTTAAGGAGAATGGTTAATGGTTTCAATTGATATTTTATTACCTCTGGCTATTGTGGCAATCATCATACTGTCCAAGGCTGTAAAGATAGTAAACGAATATGAGCGTGTGGTTATTTTCCGTCTTGGAAGACTGATCGGTGTAAAAGGTCCGGGTCTGTTCCTGATAATCCCTATAGTCGATACAGTTGTGAAGGTGGATCTTCGTGTTGTTACCATCGATGTACCCAAACAGGCAGTCATCACCAGGGATAATGTAACAGTTGCCATTGATGCTGTAGTATATTATCAGGTCATAGATCCTTCAAAATCTGTCAATGAGGTGGAGAACTTCAAATATGCTACCTCTATGCTTTCACAGACCACACTGCGTGATGTTGTAGGTCAGCTTGAGCTTGATGATGTGCTCTCGAACAGAGATGATGTGAACAGGAGCATACAGGAGATGCTGGATATTTCAACCGACCCATGGGGTATAAAGGTCACAAGCGTAACCCTGAGGGATGTGAGCATCGATGATTCCATTCAGCGTGCAATTGCCAAACAGGCAGAGGCAGAGCGTGAGAAGAGGGCCCGTATCATCCTTGCAGATGGTGAGTTCATTGCGGCTACGAAGATGAAAGATGCTGCCCGCCTCTATGAAGAAGTGCCTGTTGCTATAAAGCTCAGGGAGCTTCAGACATATGCAGAAATAGCAAGGGAGGGGAACATGATAGTTGTGACCAGCTCTACGGAAGTAGGGGGAATTGCAGCGCTTTCCAAGGCATTTGCTGATAAATGATCAAAGGAGGAAACATGAGACATAAGTGCCGGTCATATCTGAGCACTTTTCTTTTTTTAATAATTGTGCTTGTCCTGCTATCAGGTAATGCATGCGCTGTCGGGGAAAAAGTACTTGTGCTTGACATATCAGGACCTATTACTCCGGTTTCTGATGACCTTGTAGCTGATGCCCTGGCACTTGCAGAGACTGAGAACCATGAGGCTTTGATAATTACACTGAACACCCCGGGAGGAGGTCTTACAGAGACACTTGATATCATTGAGATGATAGCTGTAACTGATATCCCGGTGATAGGTTATGTGTACCCCCAGGGCACCAATGCCTGGTCTGCAGGGACACTGATCCTTATAAGTACAGATATTGCAGCAATGGCACCATTCACTGTCATAGGTTCTGCGCAGCCTGTAACTATTACACCAGGTGGCAGTGAACCTGTAGATGATACAAAGCTTATAAACGCACTTGTGGAGAGGGCAACTGAGAATGCAAAAAAGCATGGTCGTAACCAGACAGCTGCGGAGGAGTTCATTACCAAGAATCTTAACCTAAATGCCGATAATGCCCTTGAATACGGGGTTGTGGAATATGTCTCCCCATCCATACCTGATCTGCTGGTCCAGGTTGACGGACATGAGGTAAAGGGAAAGGTTCTCAATACCGCCGGAGCTGAAGTGGTCCACTACGAACCATCTCTCAGGCTCGCTTTCCTGGGTATAATCTCAAACCCTATAGTATCATCCCTGCTTTTGCTACTGGGGATATATGCGGTGATACTTGGAATATCCAATCCAGGCTTTGGTGCTGAGGTATTTGGGTTAGTAGCTATTGCTCTTGGACTTATGGGAACAGGATTTGATGTGAACATCACTGCGGTGTTCCTGATCATCCTTGGGGTTATACTGTTTGTGCTGGAATTCCAGGCCCCTGGCTTTGGGGTCTTTGGGGTTGCTGGTTTTATATGCATGATAGTTGGGAGTATACTCCTGGTCCCAACGGATTTTCCACGCTACTATACTCCTGCAGAGTTCCAGAGGACAATGGTATTTTGGATAGTGACACCTACTATAGTTCTTGGTATTTTCCTTGTGTTTGCCCTTTATAAGGTTCTTGAGATAAGAAGGAAAAGACCGCTATTTGGTGAACTTATCGGCAACATTGCACAGGCTGTGGATCCTATAGGAGATGGCCGCGAAGGTTATGTCATCCATCGTGGTCAGTACTGGAAGGCACGCTCATCAGATGCAATTGAAAAAGGGGACAAGGTGCTCATTGTTGCAAAGGATGGTGTGGTGCTGGTTGTTGAGAAGCTTGGAGATGAGGCTTTAATTGATATGAAGTGAGCACTATGAAAGGCACTATTATCCTGCCTTTCTATTTCTTTCTGACCATATCAACAACACGGCGTTTCTTTTCTATGGCCTCCATGGCCGCACTGTCAATTGCTTTTTTCATTTCTTCAAAATCCCTGGGGTTCTTATCACCTATCATCTTCTTAATAGGGGTGTAAGCTGATTCCCTGAAACGTGGTGTGAAGTCCCGGACCTGGCCATCGATAATTATCTCGGCTCCACTGCCATGTACTATTTTTCCTATGACAGCTATTTTAACATCTGCACTTTCTATGGTCTTTACTATGTCCTCAGCGTATTCCTCCGGTGCGATGATAAGCAAAGAGTCAAGGGATACTCCAAGATAGTCTATTTCCAGGGATTCCAGCATTTCAAGCACAACAGGATCTACAAGCATACGCATGCTCTTTTCTTCAAATATAAGCTTAACACCTGCTGTTTTTGATATCTCCTTTGCATCCCCCCGGATACCACCATTGGTGACATCGGTCATGGCATGTATATGCTTCACAAGGCCCGAGTCAAGCAGTTTCTCACACGCCTGGAGGAACTTGATGTTGATGGTCTCATCGACCACGTCATGCATCCCGTAATAGAGGGCTGTGGTGGATATTGTTCCACCTCCTGCACCTTCTGTCATGAGGATGATATCACCTTCTTTTGTCTGCTCCCTGGATGTCAGGTCTGTTGCAACGCCCACAGCACCAACACCTCCGGTCATACGCTCGCCTATGACCATGTCCCCTCCAATTCTCAGGGTGCTGCCGGTTATAAGTGGAATACCGGAGAGTTCTGAGACGGCTGTGATGCCTGCTATATGATCAAAGATCTTGCCCACATCCCCATCATCTGCTACATGGATGTCAGAGAGCATGGCAATGGGCCTTGCCCCCATTACATAGATGTCACGCAGTGCAGCTCTTGCTACATGGAACCCTGCAAGGAATGAGTAATCGCTAAGTCTGGAGTGCATACCGTCAACTGTGAGAATTATATATTCTCCGCTGTCTGTCATGATCACTCCGGAGTCGTCCAGATGTGTGCTGTCCACAACAGCACAGGTCTTTCCTATTACCTGCGCTATCTTCTCATGGGTGTAAAAATCACCAAGCCCTCTTGAACCAACCCCAAAGTCGCCCATGGTCACACCGGAGATGCTGGGTCTGAGGACGTCCCCTTTAAGTTCCAGGGTCGACTTTGCTTCTGTGATAGTTGCCTGTGCAAGTCTGCGGGCATGTTCCTGACTTGTGCTTTTAACCTCCAGTATCCTTGCGGTGAGCTTTTCTTCAAGCTCATGCTCATTGTTCCTAAGCCCTTTCTTTGCGTAGCCTTCAATATCCATGTTATCACTTCTTAACACATAGCAACGAAATTTCTGAGTATTTTCAGTCCTACATCCCCACTCCTCTCGGGATGGAACTGGGTTCCCATTACATTTCCCTTATCATTTACAACAGCAGCAGCAAAATCTTTGCCGTATTCACATGATATCAGTGTGTTCTTATCTTTTGTATCTACGAAGTAGGAATGTACAAAATAGAGATAGGAACCATCAGGAATTCCTTCAAAAAGAGGATTTTCTTTGTTTATCTTTACAGAGTTCCAGCCCATGTGGGGAACCTTAAGTTCTGAATGTGGGAATCTTAGCACCCTGCCACCTATAATGTCAAGTCCTTCTGTAATTCCACCTTCCTCTGATGTACTCATCATCATCTGCTGACCCAGGCAGATTCCAAGCATGGGTCTGCCAGAGGTAATATACTCATCGATAGTGCTTCTGAGCATTTCAACGTTCTTCATTGCATCTCTGAAAGCCCCGACACCCGGAAGGATCACACCGGAGGCATTACTTATGGTTTCCGGGTCACTTGATATGAGCACATTGGCCCCTGCACGTTCAAGTCCTCTGCGAACACTCCTGAGATTGCCAACTCCATAATCGATGATAACTATCTTCTTCATGTGAGAATTAAAGAATGTTTTTGGTACATGAATGTAACGATGTTAATTATTCATGAGGTTTTATAAATATCAGGAACAAATCAATGAATTTATATCTAATGTATATTTCCTAGCCAACGGTGATTTTTGTGACTATATTAGAGAAACTGTTCAATGATGATAGGGCAATTGAGCTGCCTATCAATATTGTGGTCATGCTGGTGGTCGGTATGGTTGCCCTTGCAGCCCTTATAGCTATTATCCCTCCGCCTACGAAGAATATGGATGTGAGCATTGTAGAATGCAGTCTCAGTGGCTTGTCTTCAAACCCGGGCAATACT
>PXAV01000086.1 GCA_003565715.1 Methanosarcinaceae archaeon | reverse complement strand
TATTGTCGAGCCAATAGAGGATCTTTATAAAGATGAGGTGCGGGAACTTGCCCGTGAACTGGAGCTTCCAGCTGAGATAGCCGAGAGAATGCCCTTCCCAGGCCCCGGCCTTTCAGTCAGGGTCGTTGGTAAGGTGACAGAGGAGCTTATTGATGCAGTAAGAGAGGCAAACGCCATTGTTGAGGAAGAGCTTGTAGAGCAGTTCCATCCCTGGCAGACCTTTGCAGCTATAGTTGGTAAGGGTACCGGTGTAAAAGGTGATGTAAGGGTCCACGGATGGATAGTTGCTGTACGGGCTGTTGGATCAAGGGATGGTATGACTGCTGAGGCACTGGAACTTCCATGGGGCGTACTAAAGAAGATCGAATCCAGGATAACCGCAGAGATACCTTCAGTTTCAAGGGTACTATATGACCTGACCCCGAAACCACCTGCTACAATAGAATTTGAATGAACAGAAAACAACAAGTTAAATAAAAATCTCCAGGACCTTGAAGATGTCACTTAACAAAACAGTTCTTGATATACGTGATCTGCAGAGGATAAAATCCCATTCATTAACTGATCCATGTGCCGTGTGGACAGGAAAGGATGCTATTGAGGAGGATCAGATAGATAGTATCACAATGATCTTCAGGACATCTGGGTGCTGGTGGGGCAAAGCAGGGGGTTGTACTATGTGCGGATATGTATACGACAGTGCGCAGACAACGCCCACAGATGATGATATACTTTCCCAGTTCGAAAAAGCAATGAAAAAGGCATCAAACCTTGAAAAGTTTATGGTCAAGATATTTACCTCTGGCAGTTTCCTTGACACAAAAGAGGTGTCCACTGATGCAAGAGATGCAATTCTCTCACAACTTGATACAGATGTTCGGGTAGTTAAGGTCCTGGCCGAGACCCGTCCGGAATTCGTTACAGAAAAAAATGTGAATGATTGTTTATCTATTCTTGAAAATACTGCATTTGAGGTTGCAATGGGACTTGAGACAAGCTCTGATATTATTCGAAGATACTCTGTCAACAAAGGCTTTTCTTTTTCTGACTTTATAGATGCTGCAACAGTTGCAAGAACAAACGGAGCATCTGTAAAGTCCTATCTGATGCTAAAACCCCCTTTCCTTTCTGAAAAAGAAGCTTTTGATGATATTGTTAATACTGTGCGTGAGGCCTCGGAATATTCTGACACATTTTCCATAAACCTGTGTAATGTTCAAAGAGGCACATTCGTCGAGCATCTTTGGGAAAGAAAACAATATCGTCCCCCCTGGCTCTGGAGTATTGTGGAGATCTTGAAAAGGGTAAAGAAAGAGTTCCCTGGCGTGGTAATCACTTCGGACCCTGTTGGTGCAGGCTCAAAGAGAGGGCCACGTAACTGCAGGGAATGCAGCCATGTGATTGCAGATGCTATAAGGCTCTTCTCGCTTACTCAGGATATTTCCTGCCTTGAAAACCTAAACTGCGAATGTAAGTTCCTCTGGCAGCAGGTTATGGAGCTGGACGATCATACATTTGGTAGTCATATTACAGTTTGAGTGTTTAGAGATACATTTAGGCTGCCTGTTAATCATGGCATATATTCATCCTCAATCTCCACTTCTTTTGTAGACCATAGTGCCTATGCCAATATTTGTGAATAGCTCTAGGAGGATAGAATGAGAGACACTTCCATCTATTATATGTATCTTTTCAACTCCGCTTGTGACCGAACAGGCAGCACTCCTCATTTTAGGTATCATTCCTCCTGATATGATACCACTGTCTACAAGACCTTCTATATCTTCAATAGCTATCCTTGATATACGTGAATTCCTGTCGTTGATATCTCTTAGAAGTCCTGGCACATCGGTCATAAGTATTAGCTTTTTGGCCTTAAGTGCAGCTGCAACGTCTCCCGCAACAGTATCGGCATTTATGTTAAGTCCCTTACCATTAACATCAACTGCTATTGGGGCTATAACTGGTATATAGTTCTCTCTTATGAGGATATTAAGGAGATCCGGGTTGATGATCTCGGTATCGCCTACCCACCCCAGGTCCACTTCATGCTCCACATCATCGATCACTATTCTCTGGAATGGTTTTTTCTTTGCAATTATCATCTTTCCGTCTTTTCCTGAAAGGCCTATTCCTTTGCCACCATGCTTACCTATAAGCGAAACTATCTCTGTATTTATGTTACCTACAAGTACCATGCGCGCTATTTCAAGGGTCTCATCATCTGTTATCCTGAGTCCACCAACAAAATGGGATTCTTTTCCCATGCGCCTCATCTTCTCAGAGATCTCTGGTCCCCCTCCGTGAACAATTACCGGGTGTATTCCTACAAATCTTAGCAATACTATATCCTGTATTATATCGCTCATTACCTCCGGATTTACCATTGCATGTCCGCCCACTTTGATGACCATGATCGATTGGTGAAACTCCCTTATGTAGGGAAGTGCTTCTATCAGCACATTTTCTCTTTTTAATGTCATGATGTCTACCTGTGAGAATTTTACAATTTCCAGCAAATATGTGCTTAAAGATTGGAATATGTGCCAGATGTTGTTAGTAATGGTTTTAAACGGTTAAAAAGTTATTTCACCCATATGATTTTGTATTTCATCAAATAAAGGTGCAAATGAGAACAGAATTTGTATATGGATCTTTTAGGGTTTTAAAACAAAAAGACCCATTTTTGGGTCCTCTGCGTCTGAGTTATTTCAGACCTTTTCAAGTTTTTCAATAACTACCTTCTTTACAAATGGCTTGTTGATCTTGTCAGGCATCCATTCAGGCTTGTTCTTTGGTGCATCTACCTGTTGTTTCCAGCCCTTGAATATGTGGATCTTCTTTGTTCCACGCTCTCGGAGTCTGATCTCATCGGGCTTTGATTTTGTCCCCTTGCTTCTGTTCGCTACTTTAAGTGCGGCCTGTCTGGGTTGTTTCCCGGTGAACACACCATGTTCATTTCCTTTCTTATCCCTTAACACAAAATTTCTTGTTTCAGACACGATATCACCTCGTAATCGATATTTGATTACACCTGCTATTCGTATTTAGTATAGATGGTATATATATTTTTCTTTTTATGTAGTCTTTTGTTCTTGTTTTACTATATTTATCGCAACTCAGGAGATTTATTGTACTAATAATAGATATATTATTATTTTTTTCGTTTTATTATTTTTGTTTTTACAGACTCATATGTGGCAACCCGTCAATTTTACTTGCTGTATATATGTTCCATTATAATTCCCTGATGGCCTTTTGATGCTGTATTTTTCATCATGGGACTATATTTTAAAATCCTTTTTCTTTTACATATTTTAATTTTCATGTGCTAACACAACATTTACATGTGATGAAATCCTTTCATCAATCTATACGTATAATCCATCGGGTTATGATCTATTTTCATTTTCGAGGTTATCATATGGAAGTACCGGTTGTCAAGCTACCTGATATACAGGCAAACAAGCCACAAATACCTATTAACCTGACACGTGTCGGTGTTACAAATGTCAAAAAACTAGTGGAGATAAAAAGAAAGGAAAAGCGTCCGATTATCTTGATCTGCACATTTGATATATTCGTAGATCTCCCCTCTCATCTAAAAGGAGCTAATCTGTCGCGTAACTTTGAGGCAGTTGATGAAGTTCTCGAAAAAGCTGTCAATATGCCTGTTTATGAAATAGAACAGCTTTGCAGTGATGTTGCACAGAGCCTTTTGAGACGTCACGAGTATGCTAACCAGGCAGAAGTTATACTTAAAAGTGAGTATGTTGTCAAAAGAGAGTCTCCTTC